>JAOACY010000087.1 GCA_026417615.1 Clostridia bacterium | reverse complement strand
GGGCGATAAATTCCTCCCGTGTACGACTTTGTGCTATGGCCTGGTCAATTGCATTCATCAGTTTGAATTTATAGCTGCCGCCCCTTACCGCTGCACGGTACTCGCCTGCACCCATAGGCTTTTGCTTTGGCTTTTGGTAGGGCGGCAAGATATCTAGTCCGTGTGCTGCACAGATTTCATCCGACAGGGTACGTAGCTGCTCCAGGTTCTTTTCGTTAAACTGCAATTTCAAGCCTGTTTCACAGCTTACCGAATTGACTACAAGGTGATTGTGCCAATGGTCACGGTCAATGTGAGTGGCAATTTGCACCTCGTAACCCTTGAAATATTTTGCAAGCTCCACACCCATTTGATGAACCCCCTGCGGTGTAATATGGATTCCAGGTTTGAAAGATTGCACATACTGGTAAAAGTACACGCCTTTTTCTTTCTGATACTGCCGCTTGGTTGCCATGAATTCCTGAAAGGCGGTATCACCACAGCAGTTTTGCCCGGACAATAGTTTGTACTTTATGCCGTTGACGTCCTTGTACATTGCTTTTTTATCCTGAGCCACATATTCCATCACCTTGCGCATGGCGGTTTTGCTCTGTGTCCGTTCCCTTACTGCGTAGATGATCGCCATACCATCAGCCTCTGTCCATCAGGTCATACAGTGTATCAAAGACAGTTCCAAAGCCTTTCTTGATTTCTGTCAGGTCAAGGCAGGTAATCTTACCCATATTGCACAGAGTGGTTACTTGGTTGAGATTTCTGCCGATGGCTTTGAGTTCGCCCAAAACCTTATCCACCCCATCTACCACCACAATTTTTTTGTCCAACGCCGATGCGGTAAGGAAGCCTGTCATACTCATGCCCGCCTGTCCTGCTTTATGCTGGATTCGGTCATAGTCCTGCTGGCTCATCCGCATGGCAAACATTTTTTCCTTCCTCATACGCTCATCCTTTCTTTGATTATGCTCCCCGTTAGGGGCTGGGGGAAGCTTTTGGGGGTTCGGGGGCATCCCCCGACCAGCTGTTTGTATGGACGGCGGCGGGAGCCAGCCGTATATACAAACAATATGCTGGCCTACCCTAAAAGGGTAGTTACGCGCACCCCCCGACGACTGCGAAAACTCCCCTTTATCCACGACAGCCTGAGCGGGGATTGGCCCGCCCGTCAGGGCAGGGCCATTGCTCCAGCGCCGCTACGTAGCCGCTGATGTTCCCATTCTCCCCAGCCTGCTTGCGAGGATGCCCCTTCAGGGATAAAATTAAAGCTCCATTTCAAAATCATTCTCCATGTCCATCTCCGTTTCCACGTCTATTGCAATGTCTGCTTCCATGTCCTTTTGCCTGTCCAGCAAGTTTTCAATATGACAACCATACCTGCTGAAACGGATTGCCTGCATTGCCAGATCATAATTTCTATCGTCCAGCGTGTTGATAAGTTCTTGTGGTGATACTTCCATTGAACCGTTATACAGATTGGCCGCAAGCCTTACAAGCTTTGCCTCGCCGCTTGAAAAGTCCTGTTTCTCCATTATGGTTTCAAAGTCTATTCCATCTGTAGTGATATAATTTCCTGTCTTTTTGTAAAGGTTGTTTTTAGTGGATAACAGGATGAACAGTGCAGGCAAGTAATAGCAGTCCACCTGCCCGTCCGGATAAACCAGTCTTTTATCCCGGATAACCTTCATCACATTGTTTTTATGGGTTTCATCCACGAAATACTTCATGGTACACTTCCTCCTTTCAATGAGTTAGCCCTGTGCGGAAAACTGGATGTTGCTTTTCCGCTATTCATCCACTATACTGGTGATAAAGTAAATTTTCTTTTTTACCTGACCGTAAGTCTATTGCAGTAGATTTGCGGTCTTTTCCTTTCTGCACATATCCCGGCTGCCCTTGACCTGTGCCTTAACCCTGCACCGCAGAAGCCGCCACGTATTTCCCGCCGTTTGGGGGGCAAGCTGCCGTTGCCAGCCGCTTTACCTGGTCTTGCAGGTATCAGCCTTTTGGCTGGCTCGCTCGTCATCGTCGGATGGGTCGTGGCGCAGCTGTTAGCAAGATGTTTGTATCTCTCACCGGAATATGCTATTAAGTTTTCAAAAAGCCTCCTTTCCGCCTATGTATATAGACTATTTTTATATTTATATTCTATAGTCTATATAGGTATTGTATTCCATACTTGTTTTCCTGTCAATACTTATGTATAATAGATTTATTATTAGTCGATAATCTATATTGAGGTGGCAAAAATGGCGCACAGCTTTAAAGTGTATATATCCGATGGGAAAGAATATTTTGAATACAGTAACGGGCAGAAAACAACAAAAAAGAGCTTCGCGTTTTCGCAAAGCTTAATGGATATTCTATACCTGGACATTTGGTCCTATAGTGAGTTGTTCGAGAGGATGGGGAAAGCCCTCTATAGCCTGTATTCCGTTAAAGACCTAAAGCTGGTGGATGAAATAAAGGACGATTTAAACACGCTTTCAAAAGTACATGTCTATTTTGAATTTCTGCGTCTGGAATGGCTGGATAAGCTGGAACAGGCTGAAAAACAAGCTTTTCAAGACATTCTGAATTTGCTTCCCCGCAAGAAGCTTACCCATATTCCCATGAACATTTCTACCGCACAACGGCAGCTTATCGCTTTATGGAACCATGTGCTGGATATCCTCTCTCCCGATGACCCCATACAAAAGAAAATGGCGGATTATTATAGCCTCAAAAGAGATAGAAGTCCGGGCAGTCCGAATGTGTTTGAATTTCACCCCCTTCGCATGAGCTTTGAAACTGTTGACGCAATGACCTTTACCGAAGTCCTGTACCCAAAGAGTATTTATGATATCATTGAATTTTTTGTGCGCGAATGTATCAAACTGGAGGTACGCTTCCGTGTGTGCAAGCACTGTAATCAATTCTTTGCCCTGACCGGACACATCAATACGGAATACTGTGACAGGCCCTTTGACAGCACCGGTCGCACCTGCAAGGAAATGGGGGCGCTTCGCCTATGGGAGAAAAAGAAGGCCGACACACCGGCTTTAAAAGCATACAGTAAAGCCTACAAGAAACGGTTTGCATGGATTAAGTATGGAAAAATCACGAAGGAAGCTTTTTACGAATGGGCGGAAAAAGCGAGAGAGAAACGGGAATTGTGTTTGAAAGGCAGCATGACGCTGGAAGAATTTAAGGCGTGGTTGGAGGATTAAGATTTGCGTCATTGACAGATGATTCACCGAAATAGTAAATTGTACCTAAAGTAAAAATAAGTCATTTGGACGATTTTTAATGTATTATGGAATCTGTATAATAAAATTGTAAATTAAAGGATTGATTAGCTGGTCGTTAAATAGAGGTTAAAGTCGTATATTGAACAGGTATAATGTTTTTACCGCTTTTTGATTTATACAATATTTAACTTTACTTGTAATATTTACATAAAAGTAATGTGGCTGTAAAGTGATTGTAACTGACAAGTGTTATAATGTTAATATACAAATGATTCCATTATAGCAAGTATCGCACAACCTTCAATCTACTCTACGCTGTAACTTATTTACCTGATCGGGAAATATTTTGGAAATATGAAACATTTTTATCACTTTCACTGTCTTATGTTATAGAGGGACAAGCTCTACCCTCTATATAAATATAAGAAAATCGACACCAAAGGAGGTGGATGCTATGCTACATATACGGTCGCCTGACAACACAAAAAGGCTCTCGCATATCCCAGTATCCTGACGCCCGTGAAGTATCACGATTTGGTGGATATTTAAAGAGCCTTATACCAAAAAGATACACCTAAAACATTGTAAAGTCAATTACGAAAAATAAAAAATTGGAGGTTTTCTTATGAATAAAATAATCAGAAAATCCATATCGTTAATGTTAGCATTTTGCCTAGTAATATCTCTTTCTGCTACTGCATTCGCCAATCAGAGTAGCAATAATAATTTGAGCAAAAAAGAACTTGAAACAAAGAAAATAGTAGTGGACGTAGCAAACGGTGGTGATTCGATGGTAGGTGGTGGCAAACCGTTTGATGCTCCACCGCAAGCAACACCGGCTCCTGGTGAAATCACACCACAATGGGCAAGTGGAGGAACAGATCACACTCACCAGTTTTTAACAGCACGTGGCATCACGATTTTGGAAAACGATAAAAGTATAACTTACTACTACCAGAATAGTTACGCTACAACAATAATGCAATATTCAGACATGCCGGATGTTGATGAACAAGATTCACCTACCTATTTTAAGGGACATTTTTACGACCCTGCTACGGGAAAAAACTATATGAATGAAACTTCTCCAACTGCATTAACCAGATTCACAGACCATTACAATAGTGCTGTGTCGAAATTTCCAACTGATAAGACAGGTGCTATGCAGGAATTGGGAAGAGCACTGCATTATCTTGCGGATGTAAATGAGCCACATCATGCATCAAATAAAATAGCAGTAGGCTCAAATCATGTAAACTTTGAGACATCTATGGACGCATGGAGAACAGATTTTGGTATCACAACAAGCGACAAGTATACTTATGTTACTAGCAATACAATTAAAACATGTATTGACGCTTGTGGTAATAACGCTAAAGCCTATATCAATTACGCAGAATCTCTTAACTATAATGATATGGCTACAGCAGCAGGACCAACTATGGGATACGCGCAAAAATTTATAGCAGGATACCTTTATAAGTTCTTGAAAGATGTTGGCCAGATATAGTATAATATGGATGTAGCGGTATAAACAGGTGGTATCTGGTTGCTTAATTGTAATCAGATACCATCTACTTTATTAATCATTTAGAAACACTATAGCAAGATAGAAGTATTTTTTGGGGGAGGTAAAAATTGAATAAAAAGAACATAGCTATTTCGATTTTGGGTTATATCCTATTTGCAATATCATCTTCGATGCTTGGTATATTTTACATAACTGTAGATACCTTTACAAACTTTTTGTTTGGATTGATGTTGTTGTGCTCAATTTACTGTATAGTAAAAGTTATTAAGGATTCCAGTAGCATTTCCTTTTTTATTTTAACTCAAGTCATTATTTCGGTATTAGGATTTATAATTTTTTATTATTTGTATTTCAGCATTAAGGAAGCTTCTCCTATCCCCGCTATGGTAATTAGTCCTATAATCTATTTTGTACTAGCTTTAACATTGTTTTTCACAAATAAGATTTTAAAACACTTTAAAATCAACTCAATTTATATTTATTATGTACTTTCATTTATATTATTTATTATAGCAACAATAGTTCAGAGAATTATTTTCTTAAAAAAATAGTGATTGTAACATTATCTGAAAATTAAACCGCCAGCCAATTTAGCTGACGGTTCTTATTATTTATATATTCGTTTGAAGGCTTTAAAATAAACAATTCAAGCAGTGTTAAAGTCTTATGAATAGTGGCTATTGAGTTTGCATGTTATATTTTCAGCAGGAATTTAGGTTTGAGTGATCTTTATACAAAAAAATAACACCCGGATTTCAGGTGTTATGATAGAAAGAAAAGCTCCGATACAATTTTTACCGAAGCTTCTATTGGAGCCCTCAATCGGAATCGAACCGATGAAACCTCTTCCTTACCATGGAAGCGCTCTACCTACTGAGCTATGAGGGCATATTCAATTTTTTTATAGTCATATTGTTGCCGTTATAACTAAGTACCTTTAAGTCGAACCGGGGACCTCATCCTTACCATGGATGCGCTCTGCCGACTGAGCTATGAGGGCATTGGACGCTGGAGCGGGTGATGGGAATCGAACCCACGCTGTCAGCTTGGGAAGCTGATGTTCTACCATTGAACTACACCCGCATTCTGTTTTTTCAAGCGATATATATTATAGCATGATAGTTCTTGGAAGTCTATATGTAAAAAATGTATTTTTACTCCTTTCCTTCTTCAAGGAACTTTTCAAGCTTTCGTTTGACTCTTTGGAGGGCATTGTCAATGGATTTGACGTGCCTGTCAAGTTCTTCTGCAATCTCCTGATATGACTTGCCCTGGAGATACAAAGATAAAACCTCCCATTCAAGGCCGCTGAGAAGCTCTCCTATCTTTGACTCTATGCCGTCGAATTCCTCCCTGTTGATAATCATTTCCTCAGGATCGTAAATGCTTTCCTCACCTATAAGGTCCATGAGGGTACGGTCGGATTCCTCGTCAAATATTGGCTTGTTCAGGGAAACATAAGAATTCAAAGGTATGTGCTTTTGTCTGGTAGCAGTCTTGATTGCCGTAATTATCTGTCTGGTGATACAAAGCTCAGCAAAGGCTCTGAAGGAGGAAAGCTTGTCCTGTCTGAAATCCCTTATGGCCTTATAGAGTCCTATCATGCCTTCCTGTATTATATCCTCCCGGTCTGCCCCTATAAGAAAATATGTTCTGGCCTTGGCTCTGACAAAGCTTTTATATTTGTTGATCAAATACTCGAGGGCTTTGGTATTTCCCGCTTTTGCTTCTTCAATTATTTCCTCATCGAGCATGGCATTAAATGCTACAAATGCTTCGGCCCGTACATTAAGCTCCAAAGTAACGCCCCCTCACATTATGTATGAAAACCTGCAGTCAGATAATCTATAAATGAATCACGCTTATTACCATGCAAATAAATAAACACACATAAAATAATTATACGTAAGTCCCTCTTTTGTGTCAAGTTTAGAAATATGCCTTATCGTGGGATAGTCAAAACAAACTAATACTTCATGCATCAAACTTTTCCTTTTCGCATTTTGTCAAGCTTCTCAAACAGCTCAGGTTTTATGCGTGACATAATGGTATTGGTTTTTTCAACTCTTGCCATTAACTTGTTCCGTTCGCTTTTGCCTGTATATCTTACCTCATCCAGTAATTCTCTGGGCGACATCCTTATACCGCCCTTGCTTAACACAATAGTCTGCTCCAGGTAGTCAGATGTTGCAACCCTTATTACATGTTCTGCCCCGAGCCTGTACACGAAACGCTCGATATAGTTATCGGCTGTTTCATTCTCTTTCGTGAATACAACAGTAATATTATCATAGTTCTCATGCTTTTGCTGGCTGCCTTTGACAAGGTATGCGTCAAAAACAACTATTACATTTATTTTCTTGTAGCCCTGGTAATTTGAAAGAATGCTTAAGAGCTTATCCCTGCATTCTTCCAAAGAATCCTTGTTCGTATTGAACACTTCAGTCCAGGCATTAATGATATTGTACCCATCTACCAGCAAGTATTCCATAGTCAGCTTCGCTGCCTTACTATCTCATACATGACAACCGCAGCTGCCACCGAGGCATTTAATGAGGTTACCTGACCCTTCATGGGTATGCTGACGACAAAGTCACACTTGTCTCTGACAAGCTTGCCAATTCCCTCTCCTTCACTTCCTATAACAAGCGCAACAGGCCCCTTGAGGTCACTTCTGAAAAATGACTTTTCTCCTGCAAGATCCGTTCCAATAACCCAAATATTATTTTTTTTAAGATAATCTATGGTTTGGGAAATATTTGTGACTCTGGCAACCGGAACATACTCAACCGCTCCTGCCGCAGCTTTGGCAACAGCAGGTGTCAGCCCTACCGCTCTCCTCTTTGGAATAACAACCCCATGCGCCCCCGCCGCATCTGCCGTGCGAAGAATCGAACCAAAATTATGCGCATCGTTTATCTCGTCAAGAATTACTATGAAAGGCGGTTCCCCTTTATCTGCAGCAATTTTCAAAATATCGTCCAGTTCTGCATACCCCTTCACAGCCGCATATGCTATAACTCCCTGGTGTGAATGCGTTGAGGACATATTGTCCAGAATAGATCTGTCCACCTCTTGAACTACGATGCCTTTTTCCCTGGCAAAGGCTACAATTTGCTTTATGGATCCTTCTCTTTCCCCTCTCGAAACAAGAATCTTGTTGATGGGGCGACCTGCCTTCAGAGCTTCATATACTGGGTTTCTTCCTTCCAGCTTGTCCGCCTCGCTGTTTAATTGTTCCTGCAAGTCAAATTCAATCCTGAACTCCTTTGTTTTTTTCCGCTCACCGGATTCCTCCGGTCTTCTTCCTCTTTTTTGCTGCATATCTTCATCTCTTTTCTGCTGTTCTTTATATTTTGAGGGCATTTCTGAATCCGGAATTATGTCCCTGATTCCTGATTTTTGATTATGGAGACAGCCATTGCAAGAATTTCCATCAGACGCTTGAAGTCCTTTTTAAAATAAAGATACCCAATTAAAGACTCGAAGCCTGTAGCATATTTATACTCCGTCACATCCGCATTTTTGGGTATTGTGCCGGATTTTGCATTCCTTCCTCTCCTGACAACCTCCTGTTCTTCAAAAGACAGATTTCCCATAATCCCATGGACTATATCAGACTGAGCCTTTGCCTTTACATATTTTATGGAACGCTTATGCAATATATGCACCGGAGCATTTCCTTCAGAAGCTATCCTTGTGCGTATATACGCTTCGTAAACAGCATCTCCCACATATGCAAGCACCAAAGGTGATATAAGATTTATATTGTTTTCATTATTGAAGCCATTGAAAAGGCCTTCAAAAAATTCTGCATCCATTATTAATCCGCCCTTAAATAATAATTATATATCACCATTTTCATCAAGTAAATGAGAAGTCAAAATGGATTTTGTTAAAAATAGTCAAATTTGTTTGCCAAAATTAAGCGAATTTTAAACATTTTATATATTGACAATATATGCCGCAACCCCTATACTAAGAGCGTACACTGATACTTTTTAACATACTTTTACCTCCTTTCTTTTATTATAGATCGGAGAAACTGCGACCACGAAAATGGGGTCGCAGCTTTTTTTACCTTCATAACAAGCCTTCCGAATTCATAAGCTACAGGCTTCATACTTGCAAAAAGCTTTGACCGTAAGAGGTTCAAAGCTTTTTGTTCATATCTTCACACCCTTTTCCACTTGACTCCCTGAGGAGTGTCTTCGAGGCTGATGCCCATATCCTTGAGCTTGTCTCGTATTTCGTCTGCCAGCTTCCAGTTCTTTTCCTTCCTGGCCTGCTGACGCTTTTCTATCATTTCCTCTATTTCAACATCCAGTCCTTTTTCCTTCTGCTTCTGCGCTATACCCAGCACACCTCCGAGCTCCCTGATCATTCCATAGCTGAAATCAATAATTGCAGATGAGGAATTAGAGACTGATGTTATATTTGAGTTTACTTCCTTAACTATTTCAAAAATGGCTGCAAGGGCGTCAGCTGTATTCAAATCATCATCCATTGCCTCAACAAACCTGGCTTTCAGCTCCACAAGCCTCTTACTCAGCTCAATTTCACTGCTGCTCATACCGCATTCCTTCCCATGCTCTTTAAGATGCTCGAGGTTTTCCAGACAGTTGTAGATCCTCTCAAGTCCGTTTTTTGCCTGTTCCATCAAGTCGTCACTAAAGTTCAGCGGACTGCGGTAATGGGCGGAAAGCATGAAAAACCTTATCACTTCATAGTCATACTGTTTGGATATGTCCCTTACAGTAAAAAAGTTGTTCAGTGACTTTGACATTTTTTGATTGTTTATATTCAAAAAGCCGTTATGCAGCCAGTATCTTGCAAAAGGCTTGCCTGTGGCTGCCTCGCTCTGAGCAATCTCGTTTTCATGATGCGGGAAAATAAGATCCAAACCCCCGCTGTGAATATCTATAGTTTCCCCAAGGTGCTTAATAACCATAGCGGAACATTCAATATGCCAACCTGGTCTTCCCGGCCCCCACGGGCTGTTCCATGCAGGCTCTCCAGGCTTTTGAGCCTTCCAGATTGCAAAATCCATAGGGTCAGCCTTACGCTCGTCCACGTCCACCCTGCTTCCGGCTTCAAGCTCCTCCAGGTTGTGTTGGGACAATTTCCCATATTCCTTGAATTTCTTGGTGCTGAAATATACATCTCCATTTGCTTCATAAGCATAACCTTTGTCGATAAGGCTTTTTACCAGTTCAATAATTTCATCGATTGTTTCCGTAGCCGTCGGGTGTACGTCAGCCCTCTCTATTCCCAACCCGTCTGCGTCAATATAATACTCCCTTATATACCTTTCGGCGATTTCCTTCAGAGTCCTTCCCTCTTCATTGGACTTTTTTATCAGCTTGTCATCAATATCTGTGAAGTTCTGTACAAATTTGACTTCATAACCCCTGTATTTCAAGTACCTCCTCAAGGTGTCAAAAATGATAAAGGGTCTGGCATTCCCAATGTGAAAGTAGTTATAGACAGTAGGCCCGCATGAATACATTTTTACCTTTCCAGGCTCAAGCGGTATAAACTCTTCCTTTTTTCTGGTCATTGTATTGTATAAACGCATTGTTATCTTCCTTCCTCATCCTTATATGAACTGAATTCTTTGCCGGACATCTCATGGGGCATTTCCCGTTTCAGATCCTTGCCGGATGCTGACTGGTTCTTTAAAACCGCTTTTTCCAGTTGTTCAACTCTCGCCAGCAGCCTGCAAAGCTCTTGTGCCACCGGATCGGGATTGTGTATCTGGTCAAGCTCTTCCGAGGGAGCTATCCTGATGCTGCCTCTGCGGACTGTCCTTCCGGGCACGCCCACCACTGTGGAATTAGGCTCTACTTCATTCAGCACCACAGCATTTGCAGCTATCCTGGAATTGTCCCCCACTTTAAAAGGTCCCAAAATCTTCGCACCGGCTCCTATAAGCACATTATTGCCTATTGTAGGGTGTCTTTTGCCTTTATCCTTCCCTGTTCCGCCCAAGGTTACACAATGATATATAGTACAGTTGTCACCCACTTCAGCCGTCTCACCTATTACAACACCCATACCGTGGTCAATAAAAAGTCCCTTGCCTATAACTGCCCCCGGATGTATTTCAATACCCGTTATAAACCTGCTGAACTGTGAGATGAATCTGGCAGCGAAAAACAATCTCCTTTTGTATAACCAGTGGGCAATGCGATGAAATGCAACCGCATGAAAGCCCGGGTAAAGCAGAACTACCTCCAGCAAGCTTTTAGCTGCCGGATCTCTTTGAGATATAAGTCTTGCGTCATCTATAAGTCTTCTGAACATATATTTTCACCAATCGCAAAAAACAATGAATTCAACTGCCCCATACTCTCCTCATTCTATCAAATTGCACAATTTAAGTAAATAATTGCAGCTGAATAATAAATATGATTTTTATAAATAATAAAAACTGCAATGCAATAAGTTATTGGCAGTTCATAATCGAAAGGAAGTGATTGTATGGCTGAAGAGTATAACAATGCAAGAACAGGCGAATTTAGCATAACACACTTTATTGTGAGACTTGTTGTAGGCGCGATAGTTCTTGCTATAACAGCAGCCCTAACCCCCGGTTTTACAATAGACGGGCTTTGGTCTCTAATAGTTGGCGCGCTGGTATTGGCAGCGCTCGACTATTTTGCCGCCAGGTTCCTGGGGGTTAATGCCACACCATTTGGGAAGGGTATTACAGGCTTCATAATGTCTGCAATAATCATCTACATTACTGCAGTACTTGTTGTGGGAATTAACGTAAATTTGTTTGGAGCACTCCTGGGAGCATTAATTTATGGTATAGTTGATGCCATTATCCCCGGAAGAGCTATGTAGAAGTTATAAATATCGACAATAATAATCCCCCGGCTGATGCCGGGGGATTATTATTGTCTTTAAACTTTAGAACCCAAAATGCCGTTCACCTATATTTTGACACCTAGCCTTTGCTAGGTGGGTGTCATGTTGAAAGCTTCAGCCTTCCTCCGCCGTAGCACTCTATGAAATGAGTGTCGGAATTATGTTGAGGCCTGACATCCGCTTGCAAACGCTGGACTCCCTTATGTCTAATGTAGGTTCAAAATAATAGGCTTAGCACGAGCATTTCAGGAATGCGTCCTTTCGTGTAAAATTATTATACCACTAAATTTCAATAATAAACAACAATTGCCCGACATATTTTTAAGCATCAAAAGCCGATTAAGCTATTTATGCTTTTAAATACTCAATTATTCTTAATTGCTCCCTATTTTATTCTCTCTGGCATAATAGAAGAGATACTGCTGTGCAATGCCTGCAAGGCTTCCAAAATAGCCGGCTGCGAAATCCTGTATTTCCTTCATGCTTGCCTCCCTTTTGAAGTATAACTCCTCCATCACCCTTTTTATCCATACGTCTGTAGGAAACACATCATGCTTTGTGCCGCTGAAAAGCAGAACACAGTCGGCAACCTTAGGGCCAACACCCGGAAGCTTCATCAGGCTGTCTCTGGCATCCGGCGTGCTCATAGCTCCAAGCTTGCTGAGATCAACAAATCCTCCTGCTACCGCTTTTGCAGTCTGAAGTATGTACTTGCACCTGAACCCTCCGCGGCATACCTCAAGCTGTTCAATTTCTGAATCTCTGAGACTTTCCGCACTTGGAAAGGAGTAGTAATCCTTTCCGTCAAACTCAATCCTGGTACCATATACTTTTGAGATTGCAGCCACCGTCTTCATTATCATAGGTATGCGGTTATTAGCTGATATAATGAATGAGATAAGGGTCTCCCAGATGTCCTGTCTTAAAAGTCTTATTCCCCATCCGAACTCTATGGCTTTTCGCATTATATCATCCTTGGAAAGCATAGCTTTTATTTTTGAGTAGTCCCTGCCCAGGTCAAAATAATTATGCCAAAAATCCGCAAAATCTTCTTTCGTAGAATTTTGTATAATAAGCTTTTCATTTAAAAAACTAACATTAACAGCCCGTCCTGCAGCAACTCCGGTATAGCTTCCATCATCCTGCCTAACCCATCGGAAGCATTGCCCGCATTCAAAAATATGAACGGGATTAAAATCCCCCACTCCTTCCACCACTATGGACTTACCCTTCTCTCTCACCTTGTATCCATTATGCTCCAAAGCTTGTATCTCCTCTGAATTAATTGTCAATTGTGCTTTATTATATATTTCCCCATATTTTTTTGATATAATTTAAAAAATATATAATTTTATGAATGAGGAATCGACATGAAAGAAAAAATCTATACCATCCCGGTTACGGATGCCTTCCGCAATGACTGTGAATGCCCTCTGTGTGTGCTGGAGAAAAAGCTGGAAGACGATTATATTGAGTATATGCTTGGCCCGTCGCTTATGGAGCCTGACTGCAGAATGATAACCAATGAAAAGGGATTCTGCAGGAGGCATTTTGAGCAGCTTTACAACAAGCAGCTGAACAGGCTTGGACTCGGATTGATCATTGACACACATATGCAGGAGCAGATAAAAAAGCTCAGGGAAGCATATGAAAAGAAAGCTCAGCTAATCAAAAAGGAAATGGGGCTTTCTCTGATTAAGAATATTTCAAACAAGGTTGCCAACAAAGCAAGTGAAGCAGAAAAGTTTGCTCATGAGCTTGCCGCTTCCCTTTCAACCCTCGAACGCTCCTGCGCCGTATGCAGCAAGCTTGAATATACCATGGACAGATACATAGATGTAACCATATACCTGTGGTTCAAGGAGGAAGAGTTTAAAAAGCTTTTCACCAATAAAGGCTTCTGTCTCATGCACTTTAAAATGCTCCTTGAGGGAGCGGTAAAATATATATCCGGAAAAGATAGAGCCGTTTTTATTGAAGCTCTTATTAATCTGCAGCTTTCAAATCTTGAAAGAATACAGGAGGAAGTAGCCTGGTTCACAAAAAAATTCGATTACAGATATAATGACGCCCCCTGGGGCAACTCAAGGGATGCTCTTCCCCGGAGCATCGAAAAGCTGGCAGGGTACTGCAATCTGAAATAAGTGTCACATTTGGCGCCTCCCGATAATACACTGTAAAAGGGAGGTGTTTTATAATGTACATGAGGAACAGACGCCCATACATACCCGGCCCCGAGCCGGAAAAGGCTCCTATTGCGGACAGCGTGCCGTCTGCATCTGCCGAAGATGCTTTAAGAGCAACGCTCGTGGACAGCCTGAAGCTTTTATCAAAGACACTTGAGGAGCTTAAGCAATCCATAAAGCTCATGGAACAAAAGATAGAATACATGGATACCAGGCAAAGAAAGCTGGAGAACGATATGGACAGGCTCGCATCAAGCTCCAGGACAGCCGAAATGGATTTGCTCAATATGAAAAATGATATGGATTTGCTAAGAAGAGAAAACGCAAGGTCTTCCTGTGCAGCCCATGAACATCCCGACAGGCCTGTCATGCAGGGTACGGGCTTTGCCAGCGTAACCCCAAGCTACTTAAGAAGCCTTCAAAGAAGATAGGATGGAATGTTGACTGCCAGGCCAAAACCCTGGCAGTCAACATTCCATCCTATCTTCTTAACTCTACTGTAGAATCATAAATAGGCTGCATGGAAAAGTTATTGGCAAATCATAACATTTTTAGCCTATCCTTCAGTCACATAATTTGTGCTCGCATAATATTATGTAAAAGAGTCAAATACAATAATAATAAATAAAGGAGTGTCTTCAATATGAAGTATCAGAATAACTATTTCGGCACCAAAGCTGAGTTTGCCGACTTTGTAAAGAAAACTATTCCGGACTTCTTCGCGGGCAGGCTTGAAGTTGAAGGAAAAAGGGTTGCTCTTCCGCCTGATGCAGAGCTGGATTACAAGGTTAAATACGATGAGGATGAATACGGCGGTTCATTCTCCATCAAGGTATCCTGGGAAACAGGAGTGAGAGAGGAAGAAGATGAAGAAGTAGAGGTTGACACAGACTAAGTACCCTCTTTGGCTTGAACATATATCATTTAAGTTTAGTGCCTGTACAATTTGCTTCACAAAAACACAAGTTGATATTAGGGGGTTGATACCCCCTAATATCGTCCTTACGGGGAGTGATTAATTTGACTGCAATACAAAATGAGCCAATAAGTATAGTTTTGGATAAATACCCCATTTCGGTCCAGGGTATAAAAAACGAATCCTACAAGGATAAGAAGGGAGTATGGTGGGTCAGCACTCCCCAGGGCCAGAAAATTTTAAAAAAAATATCAAATTCCGAAGACACCTTAAAACATATACTTCATGCTGTCCGGCATTTGACTGCCAACGGCGTCATGATACCCCGCGTGAACAGGACCAGGGAAGGCGCGGAATATGTTAATATTAACGGCACCTGTTTTATACTCATAGACGCAATTGAGGGCAGAAACCCGAGCTACAGCTCAACTGCGGAGCTGGCGAAGGTTGTTAAAGGTCTTGCTAAATTTCACAAGGCCTCCGAAGGCTTCTTTCCCGTTCCAGACTCAAAGCCCAAGATTCACCTTGGAATCTGGATAGACGACTACAGCCAGCAGCTTGAAGATATGAACAGCTTCTATAAGAATGAGCTTTCATCAAAAGAGAACAATCCTATCGGAAAGTTCATAGTCAATGAGTTCCCCGTCTTCTATGAAAGAGGACATAAAGCAATTTCAGGGCTTAAGGGCAAGGAATACAAGGATTGGGTTGAAAGTGCGCGCAAACATGGATGTCTTTGTCACCAGGATTTTGCGGCAGGCAATCTTATTATAACAGGCGCAGGAGATCTTTACGTGCTTGATACTGATTCGCTCACTGTGGATATACCTGCAAGAGATATCAGAAAGCTGCTGAACAAGATAATGAAAAAAAATGGCAAGTGGGATTTGGAGCTTTTGAAGAAAATTATTAAATATTACCAGTCGGAGAATCCTTTGTCACCCGGCCAATGGCAAGTAGTCAAGCAGGATCTTATGTTCCCCCATTTGTTTATCGGCGCCATGAATAAATACTATTATAAAAGAGATAAGGAATGGTCAAGCGATAAATATTTTCAGAGAATACGGGAAATGGCCAATTTTGAAAAAACAATAACCCCTATTCTTGTAAATTTTGAGTCAATTGTTCCTTATGAAAGGAATGAGTGAAATGGATGTTAACTTGAACAAATTGGGTGATGAAGTATTAAGGTTTTATGATATTGCTCCCCAGAGCATCTGCGTTATACAGGGGGGATCCATAAAAACTGTTTGGAAAGTGGAAACAAAGGATGGTCCTGTATGTTTGAAGAGACTAAAGCAAAGCTATGACAAGGCACTATTTTCCGTGCATGCCCAGATTCACATAAGAAAATCAGGGGGAAGAGTCCCTTGTATAATACTGTCAAAAAGCAAAGAGCCTATTGTTCAGCTTAATGGACAGCTCTTCGTCCTTTACGAATGGCTGGAAGGGAAAAGTCTTGACTTCAACAGCAGCAGTGATCTGATTCCATCACTGCAAGGGCTGGCTCAGCTGCACATACATTCAAAGGGATATGTCCCTCCAAAAGCCGCCAGAGTTTCCAGCAAGCTCGGCAAATGGCCCGAACAGTATATTTCGATGAAAAAAAGAATGACCGATTGGAAGGAGATATCAAAACAAAATCCGAATCAGCCTCATCATGCGGCATACTTAAAGCTTGCAGACCCTATAGCTGATATTTGCGACCTTGCCCTTAACCTTATAAAGAAAACAGATTATGCGAGATTGACAGAACCCTCCTCTGATTCCATCGTGCTTTGTCATCAAGACTTTGGCAAAGGAAATGCCCTTATGACAGAAAAGGGAGTATATATAATTGATCTCGACGGGCTTACCTTTGATCTTCCCTCCAGAGACCTGAGGAAAATCATCGGAAAAAGAGCGGAAAACAAAGGAGCCTGGGAGCAAGGCGATATAAAGAGCGTGCTGCAGGCCTATGAAAGTGTTAACCCTCTCTCAAACAAGGAAAAGGAGGTTTTATATATAGACATGGTATTCCCCCACTGGTATTTCGGCTTGGTCAAAAATATGTTCCAGTCCGGAAAGGTACTAAAGACTTCTGAGATTGAAAGAATGGCTAAGCTTGAATATTCAAAGCTCTCGGTATTAAATACTCTCATAAGCAGAGGTGATTGACTTGAAAATTGCAATGATTTGCACAGAAAAGCTCCCCGTTCCTCCGATAGCCGGCGGAGCGGTTCAGCTATATATTGAGGGTATTGTGCCTTATCTGGCTCAGCACCATGATATTACGGTATTTTGCATCGAGCATCCCCGGCTTATGTCCGAAGAAATCATAGGCAAGGTCAGATACATAAGGCTGCCCTCGCCTACAAAAACCTCCTATATTGCTAACATCAAGGAAAAGCTTGACAGCAGCTTTGACCTGGTTTATGTATTCAACCGCCCCCTTTGGGTGTTATCACTTGCTAAAAGCTTGCCCTCAACAAGGTTCGGCCTTAGTTTGCACAATGAGATGTTCCATATGGAAAAAATCGATGATAAAAAGGGGCTTGAATGTATAAAAAGAGTTGAATTCATAAATACAGTCAGTCAGTTCATTGCAGACGGTGTGACGGACCGGTTTCCTGATGCGCAGCCAAAGCTGAACGTTATATATTCAGGAGCGGACACAAGCAAATATTTCCCCCGTTGGTCTTTGGAGGGCATGGACAACAATAAAAAGCTTAAGGCAAAATACGGCATCTCAAATCACAGGATAGTCTTGTATGTAGGAAGGCTTAGCAACAAAAAAGGTGTTGATATACTTCTTAAAGCGATGAGCAAGGTCATGGACACCTGCCCCGATGTTGCTTTGGTTATTATCGGAAGCAAATGGTACGGAAAAAATGAAACCGATGAGTATACCGCTTCTCTTCAAAGTCTTGCTGGAAATTTGAAGGGCCCCGTTGTTTTTACAGGTTTCCTCCCTCCATCCAAGATTCCGGCGCATTATAATATGGGGGACATCTTTGTATGCCCGTCACAATGGCAGGAGCCACTTGCAAGGGTGCTCTATGAAGCAATGGCTGCAGGGCTTCCCATTATTACCACAAACAGGGGCGGCAATGCAGAAGTCATAGCAAAAGGAAAAAACGGACTTTTGCTGGATGATCATGACGGGTATAAAAACTGCAGCAGCCCGGATGTGCTGGCAGAGTATATCGGTTACCTTCTCGACAATCCAAGGCTGGCCTCAGACATGGGGCAGGAGGGGAGAAAGCTGGCTGAAAAGAAATACAACTGGGAAAGAGTGGCAAAAGACGTGCTTGACGTGCTTGCGAAGGTGCCTGCGAAAGCATCTGTCAGAACCACGCCCAAGGTGGAGACGCCCCCGGAAAGCATTATAAAATCAACTGAACAAGGCATTTCAATTATTAATGATTTCTTTGACTTCAATATCTAATCTTCATTCAAACGAATTAATGAAACGGGGTATTGCCATGAACATAACAATTATCGGAGCAGGTTACGTTGGTCTGGTCACAGGAGCATGCTTTGCAGAGCTTGGCATGAATGTCCTATGTATGGATGTTGACAAGCAAAAGGTGAAAAAACTGGAAAAAGGCATTATTCCAATATATGAACCTGGTCTTGACGAGCTGATACAAAAAAACACACCGGACAGGTTAATTTTCACAACAAACTTGAATGAGGCTGTACAATTTTCCGATGTAATATTTATTGCCGTAAACACCCCAACCCTTGAGAATAACATTTCCGATCTTTCCCATGTTTTTAAAGCAGCGGAGGAAATAGCCCTCTGCATGAAGGGTTATAAAGTTATAGTCAATAAGAGCACAGTTCCCGTTTTCACAGGCCAGAGGGTCAAAGCCATTATCAAAGGGATTCTGCAGGAGCAAGGCAAGGACATCCCCTTTGATGTGGTATCCAATCCTGAATTCCTGCAGGAAGGGTCTGCGGTGAATAACTTTCTGCAGCCCGACAGGATTGTAATAGGCTTTGAGAGCATCCATGCCCTTGATGTCATGAGGAATATATACTCAAGTCAGATATTAAGGGGCGTCCCCCTGGTGGCTACGAATATTGAAACATCAGAAATGATTAAGTATGCTTCTAACGCTTTTCTGGCAACAAAGATAAGCTTTATCAATGAAATTTCCAACTTGTGCGAGGGCTGCGGTGCAGATGTGTCTGTTGTTGCCTATGCTATGGGGCTTGATGACAGGATAGGAGCAAAGTTTCTAAAATCCGGGCCCGGATATGGCGGGAGCTGTCTTCCGAAGGACACCAAGGCACTTTTGGGAATCGGGAAAAATATCGGATATTCACCCAGGTTAATTAAAAGTGTAATAGAGGTCAATACCGCTCAAAAGAAGCTAGCGTGCAAAAAAATCAAGAATGCTGTTAAAAGACTGAAGAAAAGGACAATAACTCTTCTAGGCCTTTCCTTCAAGCCTGAAACCGATGACATCAGGGAATCTCCCGCTATTGACATAATTAAATATCTTGTTAACAGTAAGGCAATGGTTAAGGTCTTTGACCCTAAAGCTTCCGAGAATATGAAAAAACTCTATTCCGAATTTCAGATAGAATATTGCTCCGATCCCTACTCAGCTTGTGATAAAAGTGACTGCATCGTACTCGTTACTGAATGGAAGGATTTCATGGAGCTTGATTTCCGAAGGCTTAAGCAAATAGTACGCACGCCTGTGTTCATTGACTTGAGGAATGTATATGAGCCTGATCATATAAAAAAATCAGGTTTTCAATATGAGGGGATTGGCAGGAGATGAAAACCATTCTTGTTACATGCTAAATATTCACGTCATTATTTCCTTTTCATTGATTATTGACTGCATTAGGCCTATATTCCCGGAAGCTTCCATATACCTCTTAAGCAGGTGTATATTATCGATGTAGTAATCCCTGTAGACCACTGCAGGCGGATGCCACAAGTGCAATATATCTCCGGTTATCCTGTAATGGGAGCCGCAAAGTGTATCAAGGGAAATTCTCATGGCATCATCCTCTCCACCCCATCCCTTAAACCTTTCATCCATCCCTCTGATTTTCTCAAAGTTCTCCCTGGATACTGCATTCATTAGAGGACCGGCAGTAGTAATTACACAATCCGCATCCGTTTCCTGCGCATGGATTTCTTCGGGTATCCCATCCATTAGCAGCCTCTCTGTCGCAGTCTTATTAAGCTTCATCCCTCTGGTAAAGGGTACAACCCAGGGGTATTCTTCAATTGCATCGGTAATTTTTCTTATGAGGTCTTTTGAGAACACAACATCAGCATCCGTAATTATGAAAATATCTCCGTTAGCCTTCCTTGCGGCTTTATTTACAGCTTTGGACCTGTTATATATTTGGCTGGTGTCAACTCCCAGGCAAATTTCAACATCTGGCATAAGAATTTCATATCTCATCTTGACTATAGACCACAGAAATTCTCTGTGTTTGTCGTTATTCTCCTTGTAAGGAATCAGAACAGACACTTTCTTTTCTTTCAGCCCCATACGCATCCCCCCTAAAGCTTAAGCTAGCCCTGCTTTATATTTTGAATTACTCCCTCAATGAAACGCTTGTTGTTAAGTGCAGTTTCATCTTCAGGCTTATATTCCAGCGCTTTATTGACATATTCCAATGCCTCTTTTACTTTTCCAAGCTTGTAGCTGCATGAACAGAGCTCCATATAGGGTATATAGCCCCAGCAGTCGTGAATAACCGATCCCCATGAAATATCAGGTTTTTTCAGCTTGGTTGCCAGTTCAAACCAGGACATGGCTCTGATGTAGTCATTGGCATTCTTGTAGAGGTAACCCAGCTGACAGCAGACCTCAGCTCTCGGTGTGTCATGCTCGAAGCTTCTTAGCAAGGATCTGATTGAATTCTTTTTGTCATCTTTTGCAAGGTAACACTTTGATAAATCTATACTGGCATCGATATAATTTGACAACAATCCGCCTTCCGTGTCCAAAAATTTATTGTAATAAAAAATTGCGTCGTCTATTCTTTTGTTGATATATAATTCCCTGGCATAGTAGAATAGATTTCTGTCATTTAATTCTCTGCCCTCGGAAATCATCTTTTCAAAAATTTTAAGGTTTCTGTCAGCCGAGCTGTGAATCTTTTTATGCGTGACCGCTATATCGGAATTTATAATTCTGCCGCTGAAGTTGGTATATTCGTGAACGGGGTCAAACCAGGCAAAGTTCCTGCTTCTTTTAAGAAGCCGTTCCCTGTAGAAAGTGCTGACGGCCACCCCCTTATCATCAGAGCCTATATTATATTTCATCATTACGACATCAATTTCGGTGCTGAGAATTTTTTTTAGACTTTTAAACTTTATCCTGTCTTCTTCCAGCAGAACATCATCCGCATCCAACCACATAATGAAGTCCATGGTTGCCTTCGAGAAAGAGAAATTCCTTGCTGCCGAAAAGTCGTCAATCCATTCAAAATCGTATATTTTATCGGTGTACTTTCTTGCTATGTCCTTCGTAT
The DNA here is from genome assembly GCA_026417615.1 of Clostridia bacterium. Lineage (GTDB taxonomy): Bacteria > Bacillota > Clostridia > Acetivibrionales > JAFADI01 > SKW22. Next base: position 881 of record JAOACY010000087.1, on the reverse strand, counting down.
TGTCTTTGGATCCGGTATCCACAATAATAATCTCATCAACAATGTCACTAACCGAATCCAGGCATCTTCCCAATGTATGCTCCTCATCCTTTACGATCATGCAAAGACTGATTGTGGTCACATTAACACCCCCGCTTAAGCATTTCATTATCCATATTATGTTTCTTGGCAGAAATCGTGATTGCAAATAAATAATCTGTATAAAACAAAAGCCTGTGCAAATCATTCTCACAGGCTTTTGCTCAGCATTCCTTGATTACGGGTCTATCAATGGCACAAGGTCGCTATGCCTGAAGGTATTGGCCTCTATGACCTGAACTCCCTGTCCGCCTCCCGGACTCCTTCCTGACACCCAGGCATATACTCCTGTTCCTATGCCGTAGAGCTGTACTTCAAATTCAGCTAAATCATTAGGCATAACGCTCTCAGTAAATATTACAAACGTTCCGGATTTAGGCGGAATATCAGTAAACACAGCGGTTGCGACACTGACTGCGGGTATGGGATCAAGATTTCTCAGAACTACGGTTGCTGCCGGCAATGTGATGCTATTATTATTCAGTATCTTTACTTCAATAAACTTTGTATTTACGTCTCTTAAAACAGGACCGGTTGTGAGGTTGCTCTTTACAAAAACATTATTTTCAATTGCCCGTATTTCCGATTTGATTTCAATCAAGCCATAGCTTGGGCTGTTTATCATCTGGTATATCTCTGTCTTGATCTCGCTAAGCCCTACTTCACTGCTAAACATCATAGACTCTATGGCCTTAATTTCCGACTTGATTTCAGACAAGCCTATATATTTGTTGTTTAGTATGGCTTCTATTGCTCTGACCTCGGATTTTATTTCGCCAAGTCCTACTTGAGGGCTATTTATC
>JAOACY010000005.1 GCA_026417615.1 Clostridia bacterium | reverse complement strand
ACGTATATATATAATAGGGATTTTTGAGTTCAACAGTTGCAATAAGAATAAAAGCACTGAAAATACTGCATTTAAGCAGCAACTGAAAATGAACTGTTTTTTTACCAGATGCGAGGTGATAAACATGCTGGAAAAAGAACTCGAGAAAAAATTGAGAACAGCTGTAAAAGCAATGGGAGGCCTGGCTCTCAAATTCGTTTCCCCCGGTATGGCAGGAGTGCCTGACAGGTTGGTGCTTCTGCCTAACGGCAGGGTATACTTCTCTGAATTGAAACGCTATGGAGAAAAGATGAGACCACTGCAGCTAAAGCGGAAGCAGCAGTTTGAGAAGCTTGGTTTCAAGGTTTACTGCATTGATTCTGCAAGCAGACTGGAGGACTTTCTACGGGAGGTGGGCAGATGATCTACCAGCCGCACGATTATCAGAAATATGCACATGATTTTATTATAGACAAACCGGCATCAGCGCTTCTGCTTGACCTTGGCCTTGGCAAGACAGTAATAACATTGACCGCCATAAACGAACTTCTGTATGACAGCTTTGAGGTGAAAAGAGTATTGGTAATTGCGCCACTTCGGGTGGCACAGGACACATGGGGAAGGGAGTGCCAGAAGTGGGACCACTTAAAGCAGCTTAAGATATCCAAAATCCTTGGAAATGAGGAAAAGAGGATAAAAGCTGTGAACATCAAAGCTGATATTTATATCATCAACCGTGAGAATGTCGAATGGCTGGTTGATTTGTACAAGGGAAGCTGGCCCTATGATATGGTGGTGGTAGATGAGCTTTCAAGCTTCAAGTCGGCAACAGCTAAAAGGTTCAGGGCACTACGGAAGGTGAGACCATATATCAAAAGGATTGTGGGGCTTACAGGAACACCAGCACCCAACGGGTTAATCGACCTGTGGTCACAGGTGTATCTGCTGGACAGAGGTGAGAGGCTGGAAAAAACACTGGGTGGCTACCGTGAAAAATACTTTCTTCCCGATAAGCGGAGTCAAAACGTGATATTCAGCTACAAGCCCAAGGAGGGAGCGGAAAGGGAGATTTACAGGAAGATATCCGATATCTGCATCAGCATGAAGGCTTGTGACCATTTGAAGATGCCAGAGCGGATAGACAATTTCGTACGGGTATATATGTCGGAAGCTGAAGAGGCACTGTATAGAAGACTTGAAAGGGAAGCACTTATACCTTTTGCAGACGGTGATGTTGATGCGGTAAATGCAGCTGTTCTGGCGGGTAAGCTTCTGCAGATGTCAAATGGAGCGGTATATGATGAGAACGGTGGTGTACGCAGTATTCACAGAAGAAAGCTTGAAATGCTGGAGGACTTGATAGAGTCAGCAAACGGAAAACCCGTGCTTGTATATTATGCATATAAGCATGACAGGGAAAGGATTCTAAAAGCTTTCAAGGCAAGGGATATAGACACACCAAAGGATATCAGCGACTGGAATGATGGAAGGATCGGAATTGCAATTGCACATCCGGCATCTGCCGGACACGGTTTGAACCTTCAGGCAGGCGGCAGCACCATCATATGGTTCGGGCTTACATGGAGTCTTGAATTATATCAGCAGGCCAACGGGAGAATCCACCGACAGGGACAGACCGAGACAGTGATAGTGAACCACATCATAACGGCAGGAACAATGGATGAACAGGTGATGGCGGCCTTAAACCGAAAGGAGACAGGGCAAACGGCTTTGATAAATGCAGTGAGGGCAAGGATGAAGGGAGGAGTGGCTGTATGATACCAAGATGCGAATACCCGGTATGTATAAGAATATCCGAAGATGCAGTAAAGCAATGCAGGAAGCTTTTTGGCAGGCTTCCCAGGATGGAGATTGAGTGCGAGTTGACCTATTACATCCGAAAACATGAAGAGGCAGGCAGAGTTTTTGGAGATAAGCTGCAGATAAACCTTGACTATAAAAGGACTGTCTTTTTAGAACGGGTGGATGAACGGAAATGGGAGGTTACAGGATTTGAAAGCAGGAAGGAGGAGAAGCACTGTGGACAAAAAGGCACTGGAAACAATCGTAGAAAAAGGATGCAGCCGGAGCTTCAAAAGAGTCCTTGTTGAGCTGACCTCTGCAGTAAACAAGGCGAGCCGGGATTATTACAAGGAAACCGAGAGCCTGCTTTACAAATACTCGGTTTTAAAGCAGAAGGTGATTGAAGATGAAAGGGATATACAGGCAGGAGAAATCCGGCTGAAGGAAAAATCAAAGGACATTATTCGTTTTTCCGGGAATGGAGGAGCAAAGCCGCCGGAAGACCAGGTGGCTGAGGAGTATTACAGAAGCCGCAGAGCCAGCATGGAAAGGACAAAGCTAAGAGTGAAGGAAATTGAAAGAGGCATTGATCGATTCCGTTCCGACAGGTACTTTCGGATTGTAGAGCTAAAATACGGCATACCTCCCGAGAATTTTGACTGGGAAGGAGAAAATCTTTCACATAGGCTGGCAGAATTTGAGCCTTTATCGGTTGAGGAAATAGCATTGGAATTAGGCTGTGGGGAAAGCACTGTCAAGAGGAATCGCAACAGGCTGGTAAATGCCTTGAAAGTAGCTATATTCGGGGGCGATGCCACATAAAGAGGAAAATAAAAGTGGTCTTTTTGTGAACTTTTTGCGGTCTTTTTGCGGCCTTTTCATGAGCTTTTAAATGTGATATGATTTTAGTATCGAATTTTATAATCAAAAAAGAGCAGCCCTTTGATATGCTCCCCTTGTAGTAGACAGTAGAAATAATAAAAACTGTTTACTATGAGGGGAGCATATTTTCATGGGAAGAATAAACATAATATTACCTGAGGCAAAGTTAAAAGCAGTTAAGGAATATTTGAACAACGAAGGATCGTACGAGACCATAGCCACAAAATACGGAGTCACCAGCACACCATTTAGGAAATGGGTTGCAAAATACAAGTGTATGGGAGAAGTTGCTTTCATTAATTCAAGAAATAATCATTACTCAATTGAATTCAAGACACGTGTGGCTATGTCCTACCTTAATGGAGAAGGCTCATTCCAAGACATTGCAGCTAAATTCAAAATTCCTTCACTAGATACTGTCAGGCAATGGGTTTTAAAGTATAATGGTCATGAGGAGCTGAAAGCTTCCGGAACAGGAGGTACACCCATTATGACCAACGGACGTAAAACTACTTATAAGGAAAGAGTTGAGATAGTCAAATACTGTATTGAACACCAGAGCAATTACGCAGAAACGGCACAAAAATACCAAGTATCTTACCAACAGGTATATTCTTGGACTACTAAGTATGAGAAAAATGGTGTTGAAGCACTTCTGGATAGGCGAGGAAAATGCAAGCCGGAAGATAAAATGTCAGAGATTGAAAAACTAAAAGCCCAGAATAAGTTACTTCAAGCTGAAAACAGAAGAAAACAAATGGAGATAGATTTCTTAAAAAAACTGGACGAGATAGAAAGGAGGCGATACTAAGCCAGGTCAGGTATGAATCCATATATCTTGCAATTCAAGAACTTCACACGGGAGAATTGTATCCGATAATTGAACTATGTGAATTTTCAGGTATACAAAGGTCTTCCTACTACAAATGGCTTAAAAGAAAAGACGGGGCTAACGAGCAGTTTAACAAAGAACTTTTACCACTAATTAAGGAGGCCTATGAAGAACGTAACGGTATTCTTGGTTACCGCCAGATGACAATAAAGCTCAACCGTGAACAAGGGTTAGAAGTGAACCATAAGAGAATTTACAGACTGATGAAAATCTTAAACCTTAAGTCTGTATGCCGCAGAAAGAGAAAGAACTACATCAGATCCACACCAGAAATCACAGCAGAAAACGTTTTGAACAGGCAGTTTGAATCGAATAGGTTTGGAGAGAAATGGCTTACAGATGTAACTGAGATGAAGTATGGACTAGGCGGCAAGGCGTATCTTAGTGCAATATTGGATCTAGGAGATAAAAGCATTATATCTTATGTGCTTGGCCACTCTAACAACAATGAGCTTGTTTTTAAAACCTTTGATATTGCACATGAAAAGCATTCTGAGGCAAAGCCTATCTTTCATAGTGATCGAGGCTTTCAGTATACTAATAAAGTTTTTAAAAAGAAATTGGATGATACAGGTATGACCCAGAGTATGTCTCGAGTTTCACGATGCATAGACAATGGACCTATGGAGGCTTTTTGGGGAATGATGAAATCGGAAATGTACTACCTAAGAAAGTTTAACACTTATTCAGAATTAGAAACTGCTATCGCAGATTACATAGAATATTACAATAATTACAGGTATCAAAAACGCTTGAAATGCATGACTCCAATGGAGTATAGACAATATCTAATAAACTCAGCAGCATAAAAATGACGCCAATCGTCATTTAACGATAGGCGTCATAGGAATTTTCATTATATTCCCTGTCTACTTGACAGGGGGCACTTCACTTCGACTGACAATCGAGGGGTTTTTGTTTTTGGGGGGATTTTATGAAGAGGCATATAGGAAATGATGATGTGATGCTGATTACGCGTGAGGCTGTAAAAGGGCTTGCGGGCAAAGACATAAATGAACCGAAGATAAGGCGCAGGCTGAACAGAATCATGGAATGTCCTGTGAAAATATCTGTTGACAATTTTACATTCTGGGTTGACCCCGACTATATTGCTTATAGTAAAGGCGGAGGAGACTGCCATTACATATTTGCCAGGAAAAGCTTTATGCGGCGAGAGCTAGAGGATTTTAACAAAGCATTGGAGAAGCTTGCCGATGAGGAAGTTCAAAAGAGAGATCAGTATATTGCAATCATACACCAGTTCCGTGCTTTGATTGAAGAGGCTGAAAAAAAGGAAGTTGGACATTATTTGGATAAAGCATATGAAAAGCTGTTTGATAAGAGTCTTCTGAAAATTTCAGGGGACTTTTTTAATGGGGTTGGTAAGGATGCCTAAGAAACCACCGAAGCCCTGTGCAAAGCAGGGATGTCCAAGGCTTACCCATGAGAGGTTCTGCGAGGAGCATCAACGGGAGGAATGGCAGACATATAATAGGTTTTATCGAGATGAGTTCAGTAAAAGGTTTTATAGCAGCAGGGCATGGAGGAAGGTGCGGGAAAGGAAGCTTAGGATAAACCCACTTTGTGAGCTTTGCATGAAAGAGGAAAGGCTGGTTGCAGCAACCGTTGTTGACCATATTATTCCCATCAAGGACGGCGGAGAGGTTTGGGATTTGGAGAACATGCAGAGCCTTTGCAAGACATGCCATGAACGAAAAGGTGCAATGGAGCGGTTCAACAGGAAATAAGCATTTGACTTTAAACCAGGTCGAGTGCTTTTTTTATGCTTTGAAAGAGGAGAAGGGAGCTGTAGTATGATTACAATTAACGATTTTAAAAAGAACGAAAGCCTTCTTGAGGAGTTTATCAGGGAAAACCAGAGATTGGTTAGTATGGTTATCAAGAAGCAATTCAGCTATGTATACAACACAGCTGAATATGAGGATTACTTCCAGTCGGGATGCATCGGGCTTGTCAATGCGGCAAAGCGGTTCAAGCCTGAATACGGAACGGCTTTTTCAACCTATGCGGTGTCATTGATAGCGGGTGAGATCATGCGGTATAGAAGGGACTACTGTGCAAGCGGCATCCATTCATCAAGGAATATCAAGGATAAATATTATAGGTACCAAGCGTTAAGGAATAGAGGAGTTGCTGAGGCTGAGGCATGCAGGGAGCTGGGGGTAGATTCAGCGGAGTTGAATAAGGTGATAAATGCAATGGAGCCTGGCTATTCGTTGGATGCAGTTATATATGAAAATGACAGCGGAACTCCGTTAACCGGAGGGGATATCACTGCCGATGATTTTAATCTTGAAGAAGAAGCTATGGACTGGTTAGAGCTTGAAGAAATACTGAGGCATGTAAAAAATATACTTTCTGAGTCAGACCGTAAAATATTCAACCTTTATCTGCAAAAGAAAACACAAACCCAAATGAAAACAATGCTTGGAATGTCCCAGGCGAATATAAGCAGACGGATTAGAAAGATAAAGGAACTCTGCCGGTATGTAAAGGATTGCTATGATAAAGGCTTGAGTCTTAAGAATATAAGAGGATTGAATTCTATTCCAAAAGCTGGCTAATAAATGGAATATTTATGCATATTTTGATAAGCCCCCACCGGGTCAAAAAGCTACAACTTTTGAGCCTGTAAGGCGGGCGGCCCCTCAAACAAACAAATTCGCAAAATCAAAAATCAAAA
>JAOACY010000044.1 GCA_026417615.1 Clostridia bacterium | reverse complement strand
AGTTGGACCAGTTTTCAGATGCAATTACTGCTCCGTTGCCATATTCTCTGATATCAGCATACTCACACTCAACGATGAGTCTGCCTGTTTTATCAATCAAGCCAAACTTTTGATCCATCCTCACTCTTGCCAGCCCTGGCTCCTGAAAATCCAATGCATCATCAAAGCTGGGTTCTATGACGAATTTACCGTCCTCACCTATATAGCCCCATTTCTTTTTTGTTCCTTTCATAACAAAGGCAGGATAAAGCTGTTGGCTCCTTTCATCTTTTTTAACCAAAGCAGCTTCCCCCTTGCTTTCATTAAATTCTTTATACGCCTGCTTATCTGCAATGCTCTGCTTGCACGCAGTCAGGCAGCATATTGATAAAGCTGCAATGGCCATTGTAAGACATAGAACTTTTTTCATAGCAGCAATCTCCTTTGTTAAAACCTTATTACCACGATTGAATTTAGTAATACCATCAGAGTAATGAGCTTGACTACAACAAAAGAAGCATCTATAAGGTTCAAATGCTTCTGTGCCGTTTTGTCCCGTCAGGTACGGAAACTTACGTCTCCGCCAATCCTTATATACCCATTATATTAAATCCGCAATCCACATACACAACCTCTCCCGTAATTGCTCTTGAGAGGCTGCTTAAAAGAAATAAAGCAGCATCTCCAAGTTCATCCTGCTCAATTCCTTTCCTTAGGGGTGCCTTTTTTTCCACAGCATCCAGAATATTTCCAAAGTCCTTTACACCCTTGGCTGAAAGAGTCTTGATAGGCCCAGCGGAGATAGCGTTAACCCTTATTCCGACAGGCCCGAGATCATTTGCAAGATATCTGACACTGGCTTCAAGAGCCGCTTTTGCAACACCCATCACATTATACCCCGGATATACTTTTTCGGAACCATGATATGTAAGGGTCAATATGCTTCCGCCTTCAGTCATCAGCTCCTTTGCCCTCCTGCTTACAGCCACAAGGGAGTATGCACTTATATTCATTGCATGCGCAAAGCCGTCTCTTGAAGTATAGACAAAGTCCTTCTGAAGATCCTCCGTCTTAGCATGTGCAATTGAATGAACCACGCCATGAAGCACACCGTATTTATCCTTAAGCTGGCTGAACAGGCTGTCAATCTCATCATCCGAGGAAATATCGCACTGGAAAACCTCATTTCCTCCTAATGAAGCTGACAAGTCCTCTGCTGCTTCTTTTTCCCGTTCACCCTGATAAGTAAAGATAATATTTGCTCCTTCATTATGTGCTGCCTTGGCAATTCCCCAGGCTATACTCCATTTGTTTCTTACACCCATGACAAGAATATTCTTATTTGCTAGTAAAGTTCCCATGATCAATCTCCCTCTCTAAATCATATTAAGTAAATTTTAGTCTTTGCCTGAGTCCTTGTCAAATAAAAAAATATCAAAATTAAAGAGGCATATAAGCCTTTTGAAGGCCTAATGCCTCTTTGATGAAAAAATTACCTTTTCTTGCCTGATGAAAAATAATCGATAACCGTATGTATGACACCCGCAAGTATTTTTACAAAATCAAGCATGCTCTCTGTGCTGCTGCTTACTGTTGCCGCCGTTTCAACAAGAGCATCCTGGAAGCCTCCTATCGTTTCACCAGCCCTGTCTAAACCTTCCCTGACCATGCCTGTTATATCTTTGGCATTTTGAGCCGCTTCAGGAAGCAGGGACATAGTCTTGCTGAAGTTCTCGCTGTTTTTTTCCATCAGCACATTAGCTCTATTTATGAAAGTAATTATTTTGTAAAGAGCGATAATAAGAAAAATACCGATAGTCACGACAAGGTAAAACAGAATAAAATAAGCCAGATCTTTAAGAGTAACGGTGATCTCCATATGCCACCCCCTAAAATTATTTTGGTTCAACCTTCTTTGCAATTTTCTTCCTGAGCCTTAACTTCTTCCGAATTCTCTTCGCATTCTTCCTCGCAGCAGCAGCATTTTTCTTCCTTCAACGCAGCTACATACTCAGAAATTCTTTCTTTGGTCTCATTTATAGTTTCTTTAACATTTTCAGCCGCTTCCTTGGTTACCTTGGCAATATCTTCCCTTGTTTCCTTCCCGGACTTTGGCGCAAAAAGCACACCTATTACCATTCCTATTGCGGCACCTATTCCTGTGCCCAGAATAACCTTTTTTGCAGTATCCTTCTTTTGGTTTTTGATTTTCATTTTAATTAAATCTGAAAATTTCATTATAAACACCCCCGATTTTTTACAATTTATTTTGCACAATATATTTACACCATTATACGACTTTTGTAACA
>JAOACY010000055.1 GCA_026417615.1 Clostridia bacterium | reverse complement strand
GGAAGGGTTAATCATGGAAAAGGAGGACTTTATATCAATAATATCTTCAATCCCAGCTACGGCTCCTTCATAATTAAGCTTGAAGGTGTCTTCAAGATGCTTTTCCAATCCATCCTGTCTTGCAGCCTGAAGCTTTGCCAGCTCAAGCCTTATGCTGGCAGCCAGGCCTTCCAGTCTGGATACTTTTGTTTTAGCTGCAGCTGCATCCAGTTCCGCCATGAGCCCTACGTCATTAATGTCAATAACTTCCTTAAACTTCTCAAGCGTATTCCTGTACTTGTTCAAGCCGGCTTTGGAAAGAGCCCTTACTGCTTCTGTATAGGTAATGCTGTTATTCTCAGCATATTTCATATAGAAATCGGCAACTTCCTTTTGTATATCCTCCAAAGCCTTGCTATACTCATCCTTTAATCGCGTACATAGTTCTTCGGCTTTGTCAAAGGTCTTGTTTGCCCTTTTGACAGTGTCATCTATAAGCTTTTTTTCTTTCATTGCCTCACCTCAAAAAGCAGCCATAAATTTCCCTAAAAAATATACGAGCTTATTCCACGTTCGCAGCATCAACGCAGAGCCCGTTATAACGCGTTATAACGGGGGTGTTTGCTGATTTTGCTAATTTTTACGTGCAGAGCATAAAAACGCTTAAAATCGATTTTAAAGCGTTTGGCTATTCATCTGTTTTTATGTTATTGTTTTTATTGCTTTTTACCCTGAACAGGTCATATTCAAGACCACTTCCCTGTTTTTGCGCCTGTATTTTTTCTATCTCCTTTGACGGGTCTTGGACAAAAGGCAATATGGATAGCAATGTTTCATCAGACACAACGCCGTTAATGTTGGTTACAATCTGGGACAGCTCCAGCAGGTTGGAAGGAATGTTCCGTTTCATTGTTATCTCAATATCCTTCCAATTGTAGTTTTTGCCTTGAATCTTGAATCTTGAATATTTCTGCTATTAACCGAAGTCTTCTTTTTAAGCCTGTCTTGAACTTGCGTTCCTTGCATGCAGCTATCTGCTCGATGGGCCACAGCTTGTATTTTATTGCTACGCCGGAGAGGTTGCCGGCGAAGCTTTCATCAGACAGGTCAGGCACCTTGGAAAATTTATGGATGTTTGCATCCAGCCTTTCCATGTGGTGTTCGGTGTATGCGTCGTTAATATTCTTTTCTACAAATCCGACATCGCCATAGTCATCGACAAAGAATGCGCCGCTTTTTTTTGTCTCCCAGATGTCTTCGCTTGTGGTTCCCGAAATGTTTTTAATCTTAAGGTATGAATTGCGTAAGTATTCAAGCTCGTTGGAGTTGTCCGAAAGCCTTTTGTCATAATCATCAATCAATGTAATAACCTTTTCAAAATCGCCCGTGCATTCATCGTTATTATTGTAATACACTATAGGAACCTTCCCAAAGTAGTGGGGAATAGAGGCATCCAGCCTGAAGCCTTCGTTTTCCTGAGTATAGTAATCCACACGATCGGCGTGATACAGCTCGACCTTTGTAACGTCCTTTTTGGTTGCAGTATCGAACAAAGTATAATATCTCAAGGCCATTTGTATCGACCTCTGCAGGCTTGGCTCAAATACCAGCATGGTTTCCTCGTTTTTAAGCCTTACGAATCTCAACTCGCTTTTTTCGTTTAAGTATACAAGCTCAAAGGCTTCGCCATATATCCCCATGTATTTGGCGATTTCTGCATTATGGTCCGTCTCGTTGTTGCTGTCAAAAACATTCTGAAGGTCTTTGAGGAACCTCTCGTTTGTTTGCGTTGTATACTGGGCAGGTATGCCAATAAAGTATCCCTGTATGGTGTCAACTATGTATCCGGGATAATCATTTACAAGCTTGTTATTTGGCTGTGCCGGATCATCAACTGTCCTTTCGAGGATTGCATCATGCTTGGCTTTATAGTACCTCATCAGTTTCTGGTACCTCGGCAGTTTCGTAAGCTTATGTTCTTCAATCAGGTCTTTAATCATCTGGTCTGTTATAGCGGGGAGATTATATAGATTCATGCCGTCCTCCTTATATTCCAAACAGGCTGCGTTTTACCGGTACAAGCTTATTCCTTGACTTGCCCTGAATCATTTCAGCAAGACCGGTTGTTGCATCCGGAGCATCATCATGCTTGTTTTTTCCTTCCCTTTGATATGTAGTCATATCCTTGTAGTATTCAGGCCACCGGTCAGCCCAGTTAACAGGGAAGTATATGTGTTCCATGACAAAGGTGATGTTTGTCCTTATTCTTGCTATCTTGTTTTCTGACTGGTGGAACCAGTCAATTTTCACCCTTCTTGTTTTGTATTTTTCCCATATGATTTTCTCAACATTTCTGGCAAAACCACGGCCGCCGTTGTTGCTTTCAATTCTTGCAAGGTTAACATTGTTTTCTACCAGCATTTTTGCTGTCTGAGATTCCGTCACCTCCATGCCTTTGGTTGAGTAATATACATCAAGCACATAGGCTTCGCCCATATATTCGCCGGCTGCTATCACGCACAGCCAGTCAGACCCAGTATCTGCCGTATCACCATAAGCTATTATCCTGTCAAAAATAGCATTGCCTTTATCGTCACGCGGAACATCCTTATATGTTTTAAAGCTGCTGTATAACCGTCCCTGTACATCAATGGGCTCCTGCTGGAAGTTTGCCATGAATATTTCCAGTGAGGTAAGCTTTTTCTTTGACATGTAGCTTTTGAAGCTTAAAAGCTCAGGGCAAAGCATTATGCCTTTTTCCTCGTCAAGGCAGGCCTTTATTTTAAGCTCATACCACTCATGGGCTTCTGAGCTTGAAAGCAGCTTGCCGCACAAGTCCTTTGACGACCAGCGGGTCATAATGATAACCTGAAGGCCTCCTTCTTCGATACGTGACAGGTAAGTGTCAGTGTACCAGGACCATTGGTTTTCAAGCACCCTGTCGTTAAAAGCTTCTTCAGCATTTTTTATAGGGTCGTCAATTATACCTATCCGGCAGCCTATTCCGGTAATGGTTCCCCCAAATCCGGTGCCAAGGTAATTGAAGAATTGTCCTTCCAGGGCCCATATCTGTTTTGAACCGTCGCCCTGCTTTATCCTTGTATCAGGAAATATGTCCGAAAATATTGTAAGCTTGTTGTCAAGCTTTGTTGCATCAATCCCATCCCATACGCCAGCCGAAAACCTGCTCGAAAGAGTTTCGTTGTATGCTACCGTAATAATCCTGTTTTCGTTGTTTTTACCAAGCACCCACTGTGTAAAAAGGCTCATTATGTATGACTTGCCATGTCTTGGGGGTATGTTCATCATTAGCTTTTTGCATACAATGTATTCAGGTTCTCCAGGCTTTCCTGAACAAATATTTTTCATTTCATCGTACGAATAAACCTTCCATTGGTCATCCGTATGCAGCTTGATTATTCTGCCTTCATATAAAGCCTGTAGACTGTGTGCAATGTTTTTAAGATGCGGCCTGGATTCTTTGTAGAATTTGGGATTCATAAGCTTGCAGTACTCCCAGAAGCTTTCCCTGGCCAAAGTGTATATTTTGTTTTTTGCTGAAGTTCCTTGATTTGCTAAGTCCTTGAGTATACTCAAAGCTTTATTCACCTTCTTCTTTAAAGTTTTATTTTCTTCAAATATCTCACGATTTCTTAAATTTTCACATTTTATCCAGAGAGTCTCGTGCCTACATATCCCAATTCAACATAAAATTGTAAATGCATGGTTGCCACAATAGAAGATGCGTATATTTTAGAACTCCTTCATTTTACATTTTTCCCATAGCCAATGAGAAAAAGTATTTTCTGTTGAAAAAAGCTTCTGCATTCTGTAGACTAAATAATGAGAAAACTATATGAAACAGGTCTGAATTCAACTAACTTGACAAAGGATTGTTGTTTTGCATGGAGATAAGGGTAGGAGAGGTCATAAAGGCCAAGAGGGAAGAAAAGAAATACACTCTTGCGGAATTTGCAAAGCTGGTGGACATATCGCCCGGATACCTGTCGCAGCTTGAAAATGGCAGAAAAGCAAATCCAAAGCTTGAGATTGTCTTAAAAATAATAAGGGAGCTTGATATTGATATAGACATGCTTCTGGGTATTGAAGCTTCAGGTGAAAATCTGAATTATAAGATACCTCCGCTGCTGAAGCTGGTTATTGCCAAGGACAGGAATTCAAAGGTCCTTGAGGATAAGGAAGTGCTTAAAAAGCTTTGCGGCATAATTGAAAGGCTGTTGGAAAACAAGTACTTGATTGAGGATTCCGCGCTGTATGAGCTTTTTTTGGAGGATATTTTTATTCAGATTGATACAACCTTGAAAAGATATATGGCATTTCAGATTATAAAGTAAAGAGCTGCAAGGCTGATGGACATTCACATATATAAATATGGGTCTATATTATGGAGTGAGGGGATTATTGTGAATAGAAGCAGTACAATGTATCACCGGCTCCGGTATGTTAAACGAAGAAATTCCATGAGAGTACATATTGCATTTAGAATATTGTGCGTATTAATCATATTGTTTTTGCTCGGGTTATATATTGAGAAAACGGTATTCCCTGCGTTAATCTGCGCTTGCGAAGTCAAGGCCAGGGAAATGGTTGCTCAGGCCGTAAGTGAAGCCTTAAGAGCAAAGCTGCCTGAAGATACAAGTTACGAAGAGCTTGTGTGCATAAGCAGGGACGCAGCGGGCAATATACTGTCCATTCAGGTTAATTACGGGAGACTTAATGCTCTTTCCAATGAAATATCGGAAAAAATCAGCTCAAAGCTGGAGGGATTCAGAACCCAGAGCATAGATATTCCTGCTGGTGTTCTTCTTGGGAACAGGCTTTTTGCAGGAGCGGGACCTCTTCTGAAGGTGAGGGTTCTGCCCATAGGGAGGGTTTATACAGAATTTCAATCAAAGTTTTCAGATGAAGGAGAAAAAAAGACCAGGCATATAATTGTCTTAAACGTAAGGACTGCCATAAGCCTTTCGGCGCCTATGAAGCTTCAACGGATTGAAATTACCCAAAGCATACCCATTGTTGAAACAATTCTTGTGGGCAGCATTCCCGGTGCTGAAATTTATTAAATTTTAATGAGTAAGGGCACTGCCCTTACTCATTACCAATTAAGCTGTTATTCTTTTCTTTTTCGTCATAAATCTGATCCAGTACAGAACTCTTTTTAAAATCCTTGCCGGAGTGAGATTTTTTTGAGTGTGTCTTTTCCGGAACCTTTTCTATTGTGGAATTTGTGTCCAGCATACTGCATTTTCCCTGAAAAACACCGCCCTCATCTGCCACGAAGCTGTGAACCTGGATATCTCCGAAAAGCCTTGCCGTTGAGAGAATCCTGAGAAGGCCCCTGGCTTGTATGTTGCCCTCAACGGTGCCTGAGAGGTTGATGTTATTGGCATAAACGCTGCCGGTTATGACCGCATCGGTGCCGATATACACATCACCATTTACCTTCAAGTCTCCTTTAATTCTGCCATCTACCCTAACTGTGCCCTCTGACTCAATGTTTCCTTCAAAAACAGTTTTAGCCCCTAAAAGAGTGTCAAAACAATCAGGAGCTTCAGCTTTCTTGTTTTTAAACATTTTATCTTCCTCCCGGTAAGATTATTTATTTTTCAAGATATTTAAGCGGGTCTACCTGCGTGCCGTCCAAACGGATTTCAAAATGAACATGAGGTCCTGTGCTTCTGCCGCTGCTTCCCACTTTTGCAACTGCTTCGCCTTTGCCTACCTTCTGTCCGACCTTTGCAAGAAGCTTTGAACAATGACCATAAAGTGTTGTTACTCCATGCCCGTGATCAATTACTACATTATACCCGTAACCTGCGCTGTAACCTGAGAAAACTATTTCGCCGGCGGCTGCAGCCACAATGTCTGTTCCATAGTCAGCGGCAATATCAATTCCCTCATGATATTTTTTCCTTCCAGTGAAGGGATCCGGCCGTCCTCCGAAGTATGAGCTTATTCTTCCATGCGAAGGCCATACTGTAGGAATAGCTTCCATATATTTATCAAGCTTTTTTTCCACATCGGACAAATCCGCCAGTGCGTCTTCCTGGGCGGCGCCAGCCTTTTCAAGATTGCTTATGAGAGCTTTCAGATCATTTATTTCATCAACAAACGTAGCTTCATTTCTGCTGCCTGCCCTGCTGACCCTATCGGCGGAAGAACGGCTGCTTAAATACGTTTCCGTTATTTCTCTGAATTTACCCGTCACCTGTTTCAGGATGTTGTTGAAACCCTGCTGTTTTTCCTCCAGCCGGCTTATTTCAGTATCCTTCTGGACAATAAGGCTGTTCTGCTTAAGGTTCTCTTCCTCAAGAACTGCAATATCGGCTTTTAGCTTCCTGTTCTCATACAAGGTGCAGGCCATAAAAACAGCAGTTCCAATCAATGAGAATATAAGAAGCGCCGCGACCGCAGAAACCTTAAGGCCAAAGCTCGTAAACTTATAAACCTTTACCTCGCTTGAGGAATGGGGGATAAATACTATTGACAATGATTTCCTTTGCTTTGATGCGCTGCCTTTCTTCATTTTTAACCTTTCAAATCAATTTTTCATGTAAAAATAATAATTCTACACATTTATTAAAAATCCTTTTTTACAATAGATTTTAGTTTAAAAGAATATTTCACAAATTTACATCAATATATGATAAAATAGTTTATATATTTTTTAATTACTACCTAAGCGAGGATGAAATCTGATGATTAAAATCAGGAATATGCTAATAGTGTCGAGTATTGTAATGATTGTAATACTGATTGTTTCCTCAGTAATCACGGCTTTCAGCTACAATTTGATATTGGGTGCCGTGAGCAGCATTGACAGGAATAAGGCGAGGGTAAGCTCTATTCAAGGCATAAAAACAAATATTTCAGACCAGCAGAAAATTCTCTCAAACAGCATCATAAGCCTTGACAGCTCGAAGAAGGCTGAATTTGATAAGCTTAACGCATCAGCTGCCGAGATTATCAAGGGGATGCTGCAGCAGAAGGAAAAAATGGCTGAGAAGGACAGTAAAGATCTCGCACTTTTAGCTGACATAAATTCCAAGCTTGGAAAGGCCTTTAATGAAGGAGTTTATCCGGCAATAGAAGAAAGTAAAAAAAATAAGCCCGGTGAAGCCCTGAAAAATTATCAGGTTAAGGGGAAAGGACTGCTGGAAGCTGAACAGGCACTTAAAGACTCTGTAAGCATGAGGATAGATTATCATATAAAGGATTATATTTCCGCTTTGTCCGAACTAAACAGGCTTACAGCAGAGAACTCCTCATCCATGGCAAGTGTTGCCGAGGGCCTTGCAAAACTGAATGAGGAGCTGGAAACTTTAAAGGACAATGTAAAGGGTTCAATTGAGGATAAAAAAGCTGAGGAGCTTCAAATCAGAGCCGAAGAATTGTTTAAAGGCTTAATACGCCTGCAGGGGACGGTTGGAAGCGGAGTTCAGTCTTCGGCTGGAATTCAGGCAATACTTGATAAAATTGATCTCAAGAGAATAAAGAATGATATTACTGCGTTGACCAATATAAACAGATTAATATACTGGACTCAAAGGAAAAGCTTTAGCCTTGCCGAAGCGGTTGCGATGCTGGATGAAAAGAGCACAGGCTACAATGAGGCTTCAGAAAATGCAAAAAGTCACATCACATACCTGGAGGGGTTGGTCTTTGGTCTTGAAGCAAAAATGCTGGAGGATATATCTGCGGCAAATGCTGAAGCAGACAAGAATGCAGAAGAAGTATTCAACGAGATAAAGCTTTCAAAGACATTGAAGCTTCCTGATATGTATAAGACTGCAGACAGCTTCAATCTTCAAGCAAGGGAGATAGCTGACCGGCTTGACAAGTCCTTTCGTCAATACCTCGATATCGATATTGACAAATCACACAAGAAGCAGGCTGAGATTGTCATATTGCTTGCATCAATTATAATAATCTCCCTGATTGTGGGCATGCTGCTTTCTTATATGCTTTACAATCTCCTTGCACCCATAAGAAATATTACAAGCCTCTTAGGAAGGGCTGAAGAAGGAGACCTTACAGTTAGGGCGCCCGTGAGCCGGAAGGATGAGATTGGGGAGCTGGGGGAGAAGGTCAACAGAGTGCTGGACGGACAGCAAAGGATTGTGGGGCAGGTTGCCACCGCCACAAAGGATATCAGCTCCCTCAGGCAGAAGCTGAAGGAAATATTCAGCAGCAGCAGCGACAGCGCAGACAGGATATCAAAGGGACTTAAGAATGTTGTTGAAACAGTGAAAAACGGTGCAAGTAATATTGAAGGCAGCAAGTCGGAGGTTATACAACTGAACACGGGTGTTAAATGCGTATCCCAATCTACTGAAAAGGCTGTAAACGATGGCATAAAGGCTATTGAGGTAGCTTTCACCGGCGAAAAGTCAGTTGAGGAAGCTGAGGAAGTTATTATGAGGGTTACAGACACAGTGCAGAAGATGTCTGTCACCATAGCTATGCTGGAGGAGTCCTCGGGCAAAATCGGTGAAATAACAAACACCATAAGAGATATTGCTTCAAGAACGAACCTTCTGGCCTTAAATGCAGCCATTGAAGCTTCCAGAGCGGGGCAGCAGGGTAAAGGTTTTGCCGTGTTGGCTGATGAAATCAGGAAGCTTGCAGAAGGAAGCAACAGGGCAGCGGGGGATATAAAAAAGCAGATAGCAGAAATTCAGGATAGGATCAAGCTTACTGTTGACAGCATGAATCTGGGGGTTCAGGGGGTTGAAGAGGGTGTAAGCAAGATAAACAGGGTAAAATCAAGTATCAATGAAATCATAGAGTCTGTTAAGTCAGTGGTTGATTCAATAAAGCTTACATCCGAGGAAGCCTGCAAGCAGACAAGCACCGCGCAGGAGCTGGCAAAGGCTGTGGACAGCATGTCAAAAGCAGCGGCTGAAGCTGCCGGAACCGGGGAAAACATTGACTCAAGTATTGAGGAGCATTTGAAAATTATTAAAGATATGGAGCATTTGTCGGGCAAGCTGGATGAGGCGTCCGATAAACTGGGAAGCGTACTGGGACAGTATAAAGTGTAAGTGAAAAGGTATATTATTGTGGTAAATATGGAACAATTTACTATAACGGCATACTGATTCAACTATTTGGTCCCTTCGGGGACTATTTTTTTTGTACTTCAAGTCGCAGGAGGCAGATTACAAGTGACGGATATAAGGAAAAATGAAGACTATACAGTTGAGATAACCGGAATGACACATGAAGGGCAGGGGGTGGGACGTATAAACGGCTTCACTGTTTTTGTGGACGGAGCATTGCCCGGTGAAACGGCAGAAATTAAGATTATTAAGCTGGCAAAGAGCTATGGTGTGGGCAAGCTGTTGAAGATAACAAAGGCAGCCGCTGCAAGGGTGAAGCCTTTTTGTGCCTCCTATCCAAGGTGCGGCGGATGCGGGCTGCAGCACATGCATTATGAAGAGCAGCTCAGGTTTAAGACCAATACCGTCCGGGATGCAATAAAGAGGATCGGGAAGCTCGAGGATGTAATAATCCATGACACTTTGGGGATGGAGAATCCGATGAATTATAGAAACAAGGCTCAGTACCCTGTGGGACACACAGCAGCAGGCCCGGCTATTGGCTTTTATGCCAACAGGAGCCATCATATCATCCCAAATGATATATGCGGTATTCAAAGCAGAATTAGCGACACAGTAAAGTCAATTGTTTGGGATTTCATAAAGGGAAATGATGTAAGCTTATATAACGAGGTCACAGGAGAGGGACTGGTCAGGCATGTCATAACGCGGACAGGCTTTAAGACAGGCGAGATTATGGTAGTCATAGTAATAAACGGCAAGGATCTTCCCCGCAGGAAGGAGCTAGTCAAAAAGCTTACAGGGGAAAGCTTGCCGGAGGACTATAAGGTCAAAAGCATTTACATTAATATAAATACTAAGAATACTAATATCATTCTTGGAGAAAAGAGTATAAAGATTTTTGGCGGGGACACCATATCTGATTACATAGGCAAGTTTAAGTTTAATATATCACCCCTTTCGTTTTTCCAGGTCAATCCCCTACAGACAGAAGTGCTTTACGGCAAGGCTTTGGAATACGCACAGCTTACAGGCACGGAAACTGTATTTGACCTTTATTGCGGCATAGGCACCATAACTCTTTTTCTGTCTCAAAAGGCCAGGAAGGTTTATGGAATTGAGGTGGTGGAAGAGGCTATTGCGGATGCAAGAAAGAATGCAGAAATTAACAGGGTTGAAAATGTGGAGTTTATTGTCGGTGAGGCAGAAAAGGCAGTGCCAAGTTTATACAGCAAGGGGGTTAAAGCGGATGTGGTTGTGGTAGATCCTCCAAGGAAGGGCTGCGATGAAGCGTTGCTAAAGACATTGGTAGATATGGCTCCGAAAAGGATTGTCTATGTGAGCTGCAATCCGTCAACGCTGGCCAGGGATTTGGGCTA
>JAOACY010000032.1 GCA_026417615.1 Clostridia bacterium | reverse complement strand
TGCTGTATACTGTTATACATAGAAGATGATTATCCTTTGTTGTGTATTTGTGTGAGAACTATATATTAACAGGATTTCATCTTCTTTTCTATTACTCTTCCTTATATTCCCATTAAGTCCCTACAGTAACTTTACTCTAACGTCAAGAATGATTATGCTGATTTTATGGCTATTTTTTACTCTTTAAATCCGTTGACAATAATGAAGTTCTATTGTACAATATTAAAGCGGCTGGAGGTTACCCCCAAATGCCGGACAAGTCAATACAGGTACTCTGCCGGGGTAGCTGCCCGGAAAGTTGATACGGAGAGATGGCTGAGCTGGTCTAAGGCGCACGACTGGAAATCGTGTGTCGGCTAATACCCGACCGAGGGTTCGAATCCCTCTCTCTCCGCCAAAATGAAGGGTTTGAAGGGATTGTATGATACATGAATCATACAGTCCCTTCGCAGTTGTTGTTAAATTTTATGATGTTTTTAAGTTAATACCAATTATTGCCTGCGGGGAGCATAAATTTGAGAGAAAGCCTTTAGCGTTCAAGCATGAATTCACTTTCTTGGGAGGTATTCCTTAAGGTTGGACCAAATTTACTTTGACCAACAACTTTTTGCATGTAAAATATTTATTGCTTATAGTATAATTAAGAAAAACAAGTCGCATACCCAAAGGAAGAATTTGGGCAAACGAATATAATACTGGTTCTACTGCAAAAACAGCTTTTCTTGAAGCATAATGCATAAATCACTCACCGAAGTTGCAGTAATTCCGATGCCAAAATGCCACGGATGGCATTTTGAGCATCACGTGACAGGATGTCACATTGATGCGGGTGAGGAATTGCAAGACAAGGTGTTAGTGATTTCATCGAAGTTTCCGAAAATGGGTTTTTGCAGCAGAATCTTATTTAAATATTAAAATAGTACTTGACATAATTTGATAACGCTTGTTATAATATTTTATTCTTTGACAAATCACCAAATGCGTGATATAATAGTACAAACTGAAGATGAGGTGAGCAAATGATTGACAAAGGTGATCTGTTTCAGATAAAAAGAAATATTGAAACCTGTATTGGACAGAAGGTTCAACTTAAAGCCAATAGAGGAAGAAAAAAGGCGATTATCAGAGAAGGAGTGCTTGAAAACACCTATCCCAGCATCTTCGTAGTAAAGTTCGAAAACGATTATGAGACTACAAGGAGAGTGTCATACAGCTACACCGATGTTTTGACTAAAGCAGTTGAACTGGTGGTTTGTAAGGACAATAAGATGATACAGGTAAGCTGATGGTGTTCAAATAAACTGCTGAAAACACTGCCTTACGAATAAAACAGCCGCATAAGAATTCTTATGCGGCTGTTTTATTCGTAAAAGCTTCTTGACCAGTAATATTTTACAGGTCTTGTCAATATATATTATTAAGGAGAAGGTCAGGAATTGCTTTAAGTATTTTGTTCAGGCCATTTGGGCCCAAACAGGTCTAAACAAGAACGAAGAAGAACTTCTATAATGACCAATCCTATAAAATTGAACAAGATTAGCGCAAGGGAGGATATATATATGTCTTTGGAACTCATAAAAGAGGGCATAAGGGTAAATGAGGTATTGACCAAAGGCTCAGGTCAGACAGTTTTGGAAAATGACATAATTGTACCGGATGCAAAACCTGATATTGCAAAAATACTATTATTTGATGCAGACGCGATTGTAAACAGTACCGAGGTAGCCAGTGACAAGCTTATCGTCAGCGGAACTGCGAATTATAAGATTCTCTACTTGTCTGATGAACAGGACAAAACTGTAAAGAGTATAAATACAAAATTAAATTTTTCTCATACAATCAATATGCCGTCCATGGCGGAAAATGGAAAATGCAAAGCCAGAAGTGAGGTTGAACATATTGAATACAACATTTTAAATGGAAGAAAAGTAAATGCTAAGTTAATTATTAAAACAGATTACAAGGTAACAAGTGAGAAAGATCAAGCAGTAGCAAATGATATAAAAGGTAATGAAAATGTTCAAATCCTTAAGAAAAGTGTTAATATTAACAGCTTTGTTGGCGCCGGACAGGGAGAATACAAACTGAGCGAGAGCCTTGTCATTCCGAACGGAAAGCCCGCAGTCAGCGAATTGCTAAGGAGCGACATAAGGATAACGGCAAAAGAATACCGACTAACTGATAATAAGGTTATTGCCAAAGGAGAACTCAGTATTGCAACTCTTTACATAGCGGATGACGAAACAAGGAGCATTCAGTTCATGGAGCATGAAATACCCTTTACTCAATTTGTTGACTTAAATGGTGTTAATGATGACGCTCTGTGCGATGTGGACTATAGAATTATAGATTCCGAGTTTGAGGCTTCAGAGGATGATGACGGAGAACTTAGGGTAATCAGCGCCGATATTATCCTGATGATTGATGTTGAGGGTTACGAAAGGAAAACCGTTGATGTATTAGATGACGCATACAGTCAGAGATCAGACATTTTACTTGATAAAGAAACTATTGTTATGGAAGAGGCGGTTACAGAAAGCAGAAGCCAGATAGTTCTTAAAGACACAATGATAATTGATGAGCATTCCCCGGAAATAGCGGAAGTATTCAATGTATTGTGCAAGCCCTCGCTGTCCGAGTACAGGATTGCCGATGACAAGCTTGTTGTTGAAGGCTCTGTGAAAAACAGCGTGCTGTACCTCTCAAACAATAACGAGCAGCCCGTTTGTTGTTATCAGCAGGAGATTCCCTTCCGTCAGTTTATTGACGTAAAAGGGGCAATGCCGGGGATGTCATGTGAAATAACCATGGATATTGACCACTGCAACTACAGTATGGTTTCTTCAAATGAAGTTGAAATAAGGCTTGGAATCGGAGCAAATCTAAAAATCGCAAAACAGATCCGGGTGCCTCTTGTTACGAATGTCACGGAGAAGCAGCTTGATGAGAATAAATTCCTTTCGCAGCCAAGTGTGACCATCTATTTCTGTCAGCCTGGCGACACATTATGGAAGGTAGCAAAAAAATACTATACCACTGCAGAAAGCATAAAAAAAGTGAATAATTTGGGAGACAAGGATGCTTTGTGCATCGGGCAGCAAATAATCATACCAAGGAAGCTGTGATGTATAAATATTAGGGGATATTGATTTTAAAAGTGCTTGGAATTCAGATTCCAAGCACTTTTTATTGATTTAATAATGTATATTGTATATAATGTAAGGGGACACGCCTTTTTGTGAACAAGAAGTATTCCTTAGGGGCCAAGGAATGTCCCCTTTTGATTGGCGTAAGGGGACACGAGCAGAGAGAAGAAATCAGTAATTATAAATCAGATTAAGTTGCAAGGAATTGATAAAATGAGTAATAGGATAGAGTTGAAAGCCAGGGCGAAAATCAACCTTTCTCTTGATGTGACAGGAAAAAGACCTGACGGATACCATGATTTAAGGATGCTTATGCAGACTGTGGAGCTTCATGATTTAGTGAGAGTTGAGGCAAGCAACGGAGGCATTGAGGTAACATGCGACAGCTCGTGGGTGCCGTCAGGACCTGAAAATATTGCTTATAAGGCTGCAGCGCTTATTATTGAAAAATATGGGCTGGATTGCGGAGTAAGGATAGGAATAACCAAGAGAATACCTGTTGCTGCAGGTCTGGCGGGCGGGAGCTCTGACTGCGCTGCAGTTATAAAGGCAATGAACAGCTTGTTTTCATTAAAGCTGAATGCGGCGGAAATGATGGCACTTGGTAAAAATATCGGCGCAGATGTGCCGTACTGCATAAATGGAGGAACAATGCTGGCCGAAGGCATAGGCGACATCCTTACAAGGCTTGAGCCGCTGGAAGGCGTGGACTTGGTATTGGTTAAGCCACGCATAGGGGTTGCAACATCATGGGTATATAATAACCTGCGCCTTGAAAAAATAGTTCGAAGACCTGACACAGAGCTTCTTTTGACAGCATTGAAGGAAAAAAGGATTGATTTGCTGGCCAGGAACATGGTAAATGTTCTGGAGACGGTTACACAGGAAAAGTACAGTGTTATAAGAGATATTAAGGAAAAGCTTGTTGAGCTGGGGGCGCTCGGAAGCATGATGAGCGGCAGTGGCCCGACGGTTTTTGGTATATTTGAGGATCAAGCCTCGGCAAAAAAAGCGCTAAGTGTGTTAAAAAATTCACCATGGGAATGTATTCAAACAAAAACAATATGTGAGGAGAGATAGACTTTGGCAGGTAAATTATCCAAAATAAATCTAAATGACTACAAGCCATTAAGGGAGGTAATATTCGCTTCTTTAAGGGAAGCCATAATTGTTGGAGAGCTTAAGCCCGGAGAGCGGCTTATGGAGGTTCAGCTTGCTGAGAAAATGGGAGTAAGCAGAACTCCTGTAAGGGAAGCAATTAGAATGCTGGAGCTTGAAGGCCTGGTAAACATGCTTCCCAGGAAGGGCGCTCATGTTGCCCAGCTTTCGGTAAAGGATATTATGGATGTTCTGGAGGTTAGGGCTTGCTTGGACGGACTTGCGACAAGTCTTGCCGCACAAAGGATTACAGAAGATGAAATAAAGACCTTGAAGCATGTTCAGGGCCAGTTTGCTAATAATATTGAAAAGGAAAACCTGCAAGGCTCGATAAAAAAGGATGTTGAGTTTCATGAGGTAATCTACAGGGCTTCCAGAAATGACAAGCTGATTCAGATAATAAGCAATCTGAGAGAACAGGTTCACAGGTTCAGGGTAATATACCTCAAGGACTACCATAGCCCTAAAGACATTGTAAACGAACATTTAAGCATTATTGAAGCAGTCACAGCCAAAGACCCCCAATTGGCGCAAAATGCAGCGGAAAGGCACATTAAGAATCAACAGCAGGCAATATTAAAGGTGTTAAAAATATAAAGCCCTCAACTAACTATGATAGATGACATAAGCTATATTTGTTATGATTTGATTCAGCTAATTCTGACATAGGTTTGATTGTATTGCAAAAACAGATTTTCTTGAAACAAGATGCATAATTCACTAATTCCTTGTCAATTAGCTGACTCCATTTCTGCTTTTTGGCTATTTATTGATAGGTTCCCAGAAACTCATCTTATCACTTCATAACCCATTAAAGATACAGTTTTTCTGATGTCCTGAGGCTGAATTTTTGCTGAATCAAATTCAACCCTCACGGTCTGGGTTTTCATATCTATCTGCACATCATGAACTCCATTGACTGATTTCAATTCCTGCTGGATTTTATTTGAGCAGGCACTGCAAGAAATTGAAGGCACATTAAATATTGTTGTAGTCATTATTTCCTCCTGAGATAAAAAAGCTTTATAAGCATAGTATCTCTTTTTTTGCTTATAAAATCACTGAATTTTTTTCCGCCACAGGCTAATAATAACTATTGATTTTTAAGATGCTTTTATGGAGTTTATATGAGGAAAGCAATTACAGACCTCGCCGGGCAATTCGTGAGATATTCACTTGTCGGAGGAGTCGCTGCTGCAGCAGACATATCGCTATATTACATGGGCACAGGGATTTTGGCTTTTAATCATTTACTGGCCAACACACTTTCGTTTTCTGTCGGACTGATTGTAAACTATTTTCTTAGCAGAGAATGGGTGTTTAACCACTATGAGCACAAGTTCGGCAGGGATTTTACCTTGTTTGCTTTAATCGGAATTTTAGGGCTGGGAATAAGCAACCTTCTTTTGTTTATTCTGATTGATGCCGGGGCTTTAAGGGCAGTTTTTAGCTTTATGGAGTCTAATTTATTGAAATTGTTTGCCAAAATCATTTCGGCCTTCGTTGTGCTGCTTTGGAACTTCTCCGCAAGGAGGATTGCAGTATTTCGAACAGTCTCGTGAAAAAATATTGAATTGGCTGGAATTCAATTAATTTTGCATACTCAGCTCTAAAACAGGAATCAGGAGGTTCGGTAATGGAAAAAGTTGTAATAATGGGGGCAGGGCCGGCAGGGCTTTCTGCAGGCTACGAGCTGCAAAGAAGCAAAATACCTGTAACTATATTTGAGGCAGACAGCATGGTTGGCGGAATAAGCAAGACGGTCGAGTACAAGGGGTACTATTTTGACCTTGGAGGGCACAGGTTTTTTACTAAATTTGACGCGGTAAATAATTTGTGGAAGGATGTGCTGGGGGATAATTTCAAAAAAACGCCCAGGCTTTCCAGGATATATTACAGAAATAAATTCTTCAATTATCCTCTTACCCCTTTAAACGCTCTCATGGGTGTAGGCATAAAGGACACCGCGCTTATTTTATCGAGCTATTTTAGAGCCAAGCTTTTTCCGTGCAAAGAAGAGGAAACTTTTGAAGAATGGGTGTCCAACAGATTCGGGAAAAAACTCTATTCCATATTTTTCAAGACTTACACAGAGAAGGTTTGGGGAATACCATGCTGTGAAATACAAGCTGAGTGGGCGGCACAGAGGATTAAAGGCCTGGATCTTTCCAGAGCCATAATTAATGCTTTGCATAAGTCCAAAAAAAGCGATATCAAAACATTGATTGAGGAATTTGATTATCCGGCATACGGACCCGGCATGATGTATACTCATATGAAAAACCGTCTTGAGTCTTTAGGGGGAAAAGTATTTTTAAAGTCAAAAATTACCAGGGTCAATCACTCGGATTTCAGGGTTAATAATGTAGAGTATATTGACGATAAAGTTAACATAAATAAAATGAGCGGCACGGAGTTTATTTCCAGCATTCCTGTAACAGAGCTTGTTCAGATAATGAACCCTCCTCCCGGAAGGGAAATTATAGAAGCTGCAAGAAAGCTGAAATACAGGAGTGTTATAACTGTTGATGTTATTGTCAACAGAAAAGAGCTTTTTCCTGACAACTGGATTTATATACACTCTCCAGAAGTAAGACTGGGTAGAATACAGAATTTTAAAAACTGGAGCAAAAATATGGTGCCTGA
The DNA here is from genome assembly GCA_026417615.1 of Clostridia bacterium. Lineage (GTDB taxonomy): Bacteria > Bacillota > Clostridia > Acetivibrionales > JAFADI01 > SKW22. The sequence continues at coordinate 61,377 of JAOACY010000032.1, read as the reverse complement.
TGAAAATAAGTCCTCTCTGGGCCTGGAATATTTCTGCAACGAAAATGACGATTTGTGGAATATGAAAAATGAAGATCTTGTAAGGCTTGCTGCTGCGGAAATTGAGAGGATAAATATCTGCAGAGCTGATGACGTTGAGGACTATCTGGTGGTGAGAGTTCCAAAGGCATACCCTGTATATATGATGGGTTACAGAGAATACCTCGGGAAGATTCGAGAATATTTAAAAAAGTTTTCAAACCTGCAGCTGGTAGGCAGATATGGGCTTTTCAAATATAACAATATGGATCATTCAATTATGACGGGCCTTCTTGCAGCAAAAAATATTGTTCAGGGGAGCAGGGACTATGACACTTGGGATATAAACTCGGATGATGAGTATCATGAGGAGAAAAAAGTTTTACACCAATAGCTCTATGGCAATTTGGAAATAAGTTTCTTCCGGGGTAATTTCTATAGCATCGAAAAGATGAATTCGAGGGAAATGTCTTTAGGGAGGGGCATGAATTCACTTTTCTTAAGAGGAATTCCTTTTGGGTCGTGAGAAATTACCCTGCAGAAATTTATTTCCACTTCCAATCTAACATAGTTGCAATAATTAAACATAGGGGGTCAAAACTTTTCTGTTTGATTCAAAATATTCTTGGTATAAATATAATAATTGATGTCGGAACTTGAAGAATATTGTCGAGAGACTAACAGCCCGACTTAAACTTTATGTAAACAAATAATTGGCTGTTTCTCTAAAAAGGAGCTTATATGCCTGTTTTCAGAATAGCTACAGAATCCACTTTCCAGCATGTGGATCTTGCAATGGCCCTTATTTCTGAATTTTTCACCACAGAGTGCTGCATTACTGATAAAAACAGGCTTTTTATAATTTGTTTTGCTTTAAGAGAATTATTGAATAATGCCGTTGAACACGGAAACAGAATGGAACGCAAAAAAAAAGTAAAATGCTTCATTTCTTTTGATTGCGGCAGCATAGAGGCAAGGATTGCTGATGAAGGGGAGGGGTTTTGCATAAGAGAACCTGAAGAGGCTCAGTGTTCTAAAGAGCTTGACGGATTGCGCCACAGAGGATTGTATTTAATAATGAAGTTAGGGTTTGACATTAAGGTAAACTGCAGCGAGGTTACAGTGAAAGCAGATATTTCAAAACTTGGTTACGGGAGGGATTTTTATGAAGGGGTCAATTGAAGAAAATGTAATCAGATTAACACCTACATCTGATATTGTATCTAGCAGAGTGAAGGAATTAATTTACAGCGCGAAGGGTTTCATTGATTCGCAAGTAGCTTACGAGCAGGTGGTTTTGGATCTTGAAAACGTAAAAAGCATAGATTCGGTGGGTGTTACATTTATAGTAGGGTTGTATAAAAGCGTTTTTAATTTGGGGAAGAAGTTCAAGATAATAAGAATAAACAATGAAATTTCCAACCTGTTCAAGATTATGAAGCTGGATGAGGTAATGAGCATAGAAGCTTGAAAAAAGAGGTGAAATGTATTGCTGCAGAACGAGGAATTCATTCACGAATTCGTAGAAGAAGCCATGACGAATGTTGAAAAAGCAGAATCGGGACTTTTAAAGCTGGATGACGCATCAGAGGATTTAGAGCAGATAAATACAATATTCCGCGCCATACATAGTATAAAAGGAACAGCAGGCTTTTTTGGCCTTAAAAAAATTGTAGAGCTTTCACATTCGATGGAAAATGTGCTTGGGGAGCTTAGAAACAACAGAACGAAAATAGACCGCGAGCTGATTGACTTGCTTCTGGCTTCTAACGATTGCCTTAAAGGAATGATACTGGAAGTCGGCAGGAGCGAGGAGTGTGACATATCCAAATATACCATTAAGCTTGCGGCTGCTTTTGAAAGAGGAAGACTTATCGCTGAAAAGCAAACAGACAAGCTCAGCGACAATGACAGCACTTCTGAAAGGATAATTATAGAGGAGGGAAGAAGGCACGGTCACAAGCTTTACAGGGTAAGGCTCCTGCTCAATGAAGACCTTGGCAAAAAAAATATAACTCCCATAAAATTTTTCAACAAAATTCAGTCTATTGGAAATATTGTGGATTCAAAAACAGATTTAAGCAGCATCGAAGATCTCGACAAATGTCTCAACTCAGAAATAACCTTCACTTTCCTGTTTACCACGGTGCTGGAGAAGGGGCTGCTGCCAATGGCCCTTGATATTCCCGAGAGCCGCATTGAGGAGCTTGACTCAAATACAAAAACAGAGGACTTGTTAAATAACGCCGGGAAAACGCAGCCGTTCGTTCAGCACAAGTCTGGCCTGCACAACCAATACAAAAAAGAAGAACAGGAAAAAGAAGCAATTGATAAGAAAAACCAGCCCGTGGTTTTTGAAGACAGTGTAAGAGTCCATGTTTCTTTGCTGAATAATCTTTTGAATCTGGCAAGTGAAATGGTTTTAGGAAGAAATCAGCTGCTTCGGGCAATGGAACGCTACAGGAAGGATATTTCCGGAATTGAGCCCATACTTCAGAACATAGACAGGATAACAACAGAGCTTCAGGAAAAGGTAATGCAGACGAGAATGCAGCCGATATCAAATGTATTCAATAAATTTCCGAGGATAATTCGGGATTTGTCAAGGAAGCTTGGCAAGGAAATTGAGCTTCAGCTTGAAGGAACAGAGGTGGAATTGGATAAATCCATTATCGAGGCACTGGGGGATCCATTGACACACCTTGTAAGAAATGCTGCGGACCACGGCCTGGAGCTTCCGGAAATCAGAGAGCAAAAGGGCAAGCCGAGGGTCGGGAGGATCGTTTTAAAGGCATACCATGAGGGAGGTTATGTAAATATTGACATAGTGGATGATGGAGCGGGCATAAACCTGGAGAAAATAAAGAAAAAGGCACTGGAGAAAGAACTGGCATCAAAATCCGATGTGGCTTCAATGAGCGACCAGGAGGTTTTGCAGCTTCTATTCAAGCCTGGCTTTTCTACGGCTGAAAGGATTACGGATGTTTCGGGAAGAGGAGTTGGCATGGACGTCGTGAAAACCAATATCGAAAAGCTGGGAGGGACTATTGAAATATTCACCAGCGCAGGCGCCGGAACAACCTTCAGGCTTTTGCTTCCCTTGACTCTTGCCATCATTCCGTCTCTTATTGTTGAGGTTGAGAAGCAGAAGTTTGCGCTTCCGCAGGCAAATCTCCAGGAGATTGTCCGGATACGGCCCGGAGAGGCTGCAAGAAAAATTGAATATGTACATAATTCTGAGGTGTTAAGGCTTAGAGGAAGGCTGCTGCCCATAGTTCACCTTGCAGATGTGCTGGGACTTGTCAGAACCTACAAGGATCCCTTGACAGGGGAAACAAAAGAAGACAGGAGAAAGACCTTGTATGACAGGAGAAGGATGCATTTTGCCAACGCAGAGACAGATATTTCAAATGACTCATATGCTATTGAATCTCGCAGGAGTGACCTGAATAATATAATAAGGATACTTGTGTTGAAAATCGGCTCAAGGAGGTTCGGAGTGGCGGTGGATGCCATTCACGGAAGTGAGGAGATACTTGTAAAGCCTCTGTCCAAATATATTAAGAACAGTAAATGCTATTCAGGGGTAACTATAATGGGGGACGGTAAAACTGCGATGATTCTTGATCCCGACGGCATTATTTCCAAGGCGAACCTGAGATTTGTAGAAGATGGGGAGGATAAAATTACCATTGAATCAAAAGAAAATGAAGAAAGATTAAGAGAGCAGCAAAATCTTTTGCTTTTCAAATGCTCTGGTCCTGAAACCTTTGCCATTGATCTTTCGATGGTATCCAGGGTGGAGGAAATAAAACGTGCAGATATTGATAAAGTGGGCGACAAAGAGTTTATAAAATTCCGAGGAAGCTCATTAAGGGTAATCAGGCCTGAGGACTACCTCCCTGTTGCAAAGCATGAGTCAATGCAGGACAGGCTGTATGTTATTGTTCCAAAGCTGGTGAAGCACCCTATTGGCATTCTCATTGAGAAGATTGATGATACGGTATTGACGAGCATAAGGCTCAACGAGGAAGTTTTATCCGCAAAAGGGCTTATGGGTTCAGCCATAATAAACAAGACCATGGTGCTGCTCATAAACATGTATGAATTGTTTGAGCTGGCTGACCCTCACCATTATGCCGCTGCCTTAGGAAGAAAGGCAAGAGAGGAAAAGGTTGTGCTTGTGGCTGAGGACACACCGTTCTTCCAGCGCATGGAGAGAAGCTATCTTGAAGGAGCAGGCTACAAGGTGCTGCTGGCGCAAAACGGCAGGGAAGCTCTGCAATTCCTTCAGGAAAACAAGGTGGACGTAGTGGTAAGTGACATTAATATGCCTGTTTTGGACGGACTGGAGCTGGTCAGAAAAATACGTGAGGATGACCGTTTGCGTAATCTGCCTGTTATCGCGGTCACCTCGCTTACGGGAGAACAGCAAAAGAAGGCAGGCTTTGAGGCCGGCTTTGACTTTTACGAATTCAAGCTTGACAGGGCTGTACTCCTTGACAGAATAGAACAAGCGCTGCAGGAAAGGAGGCGTGCCGTATGACGGGAAAGGTGCTAACCTTCCGGCTGGAAGGAGGGCTTTTGGGCATTGACATAACGCTGGTGAAGGAAATAAGCCGCAGCGTGGAATTTACACCTGTACCCGACGCGCCGGAGTATATCGTAGGTCTTTTTAACATGAGGGGGCAGGTTGTAACATTATTGAATCTGATGAAAATGATAGGAAAGGACGGCAAAAAATGGGAGCAGAAGTCAGCCTGCATTTTCCTGAAGAACCTTCAGGGGGATGCATCAGACCAGGTTGGCTTTCCCATAGACGCACCGGGGGATGTTGTTGACATAGAGGATGAGCAGTGTGAGCCGCCCCCAGCAAATGTGGGAGGAATGGAGGGGGAATTCATTGAGTGTGTTGTAAAGCTTGAAGATGAGCTTTTGATAATAATAGATCCTTTAAAAGTTTTTGAACAATAATTATGGGGAGGTAGGAAAATAATGAAAAATATGAAGCTAAACAAAAAAATAATTTCAGTACTGCTCATATCAAGTCTTGTTCCATTTATAGCCATTAGCGGTTTTTCTTACATAATGGCGGCCAATGCGTTGAAATCCGAAACTGTAAAGAAGCTGGACGTTTTTGAAGAACAGAAAAAAGGTTATATTATGAATATTTTTGAAAGGAATGCAACGGACTGTAAGGTGCTTGCATCCACCAGGGATGTTTACCAGGCGATGAATATTTACATGTCAGTAAACAAGGATATGAACGCGCCTGAGTGGAAACAAAGGGAGCCCGCGCTTGAAACCTTCATCAATTCGGTTAAAAAGGGTTACCGCAGCGAACTGGTCAATATGCTGGATATTGACGGCAAGGTGATATTTTCAAATGACAAGGGGCTTATAGGAAAGGATCTCAGCGGCAGGGATTATTTCAAGCTGGCAAAACAGGGGCAGGTGAACAATTCCCCATTTTTCTATTCAGAATTTGTTAAAGACTATATTACCGCCTTCGCAGCCCCGGTATATGCAAACGGGGAGAGTGGTGAAGTTATAGGCGTATTTTCTATAGTCTTGAAGACTGAGGACGTAACCAGCAAGGTGGTCGAAGGAATGGATGCGGTAGGAGAGTCGGCGGATGCATACCTGGTTGGGTCCGATGGGATATGCATGAGCAAACCGAAATTCGGCAATTTTGAACCTTTTAAGAGCAAAGTTTCTGGAAGTGCGGTAAAAAGGCTTTCTGAGCCAATAACTCAAAAAAATGCCGAATATGAATTTGCCGGGGAGTTTTTGGATTACAGAGGGGAAAAGGTAATTGGGAAATACAGCGTTTTAAAGCTGGGAGACCTTTATGCAGGCTTGATAACTGAAATTGACTCGAGTGAAGCATTCCGCTCGAGCAATATGATAGGAATAATAATGCTTATAGTATGTGTTGTGGCAATAGTTCTAATTGTCCTGTTCGGATTGATTTTTTCCAAAAAAATATCTGATCCAATAGTAAGGCTCAAGGTTCTGATGTCTCAGGCGGAGAAGGGGGATTTGAGCATCAGGGGCGAAGTGCTGTCGCACGATGAGATCGGTGAATTGACGGCTTCCTTCAACTCATTGTTCGAAAAAATCGGTGCAATGATTAAAAATATCTACGATTCAACAATGCTTGTGAACAAATCGTCGGAAGGCTTGTTGAATGTAGCGGAATCCATGGCTGCAACCAGCGAGGAAACCAGCGCAAAGACCACGGTGGTCAGCGCGGCCGTTGAGGAGATATCCGCAAGCATGAACCAGACAGCCGCGGCCATGAACGACACAAGCAGCAGCATGAGCATTATTGCTTCAGCTGTTGAGGAGATGTCGGGGACGATAAGAAATCTGGCTTCTGCCTCGGAACAGACGTCTGCCGGCGTAACACAGGCTACGGAGCTGGTAAGCCAGATTACCGGAAGCATATCCAATGTGTCGGATTCGGCCAGGGAGGTTTCAAGCTCTGTAAATAGTGTTGCAACAGCTGTCAAGGAAATCAACATCTCGCTTAATGAAATCAACAAAAACTGTGAACGGTCGATTCATATTACTTCGGATGCAGATGCAAAGGCAAAGGATACAAACACTATAATAGAAAGGCTCAACCAATCCTCAAGGCAGATTGGAAAGATAATAAATGTAATTAATGATATAGCAGACCAGACAAATATGCTTGCTTTAAATGCAGCCATAGAAGCTGCGGGAGCCGGAGAAGCCGGCAAGGGCTTTGCCGTGGTGGCAAATGAAGTAAAAGAGCTGGCTAAGCAGACCGCCGAAGCAACAGAGGAAATAGGACAGCAGATAGAGGCTATGCAGGGGAATATGTCGGGGGCGGTAAAGGCAGTTGAGACTATAACGGAGGTTATAAAGGAGATGACATCAATAACCAACACAATAGCTGCGGCTGTTACCGAACAGTCTGCCACAACTGGGGATATATCCAATGCAATTGTAAGGGCTGCCGAAAAAGTAAACTTAATTTCCAGGGAAATCGGAGAAGTGGCCGCGAATGCAAAAGATGTCTCGAAGAGCATAGCGGAGTCTGCAAAAGGCGTGAGGGAAATAGCGCGGTCAGCCACCGAGCTGTCGTCTGCCTCCAATGAAGTGGCAAAGAGCACCGAAACTGCAACTGCAAGGGTGCGTGAGGTTGCCATGACTTCTGTCGAGGTTTCAAAGGGAGCAAATGAGATAGCTCAAAACATCCAGGAGATAAGCAGCGCGGCAGGCGATACCGCAGCGGGTGCCGTAGAAACCAGCAACTCGGCCAAGGGTCTTTCGGATATTGCCCGCAAGCTTGAAGAGTTGGTAAGGCAATTTAAAATATGATTCCACGGCAAAAACGCATTTTCGGGAACTGTGAGTGGTTTGCAATTTGTTTTAAAGAAAAGCTGTTTTTGCAGAATAATCGTGCGCAGGAAAAAGCTCAATTTATTATGTTAGCGGAGGTAGAGACTCTTTGGACAAGCTTAAGGTGCTAATAGCGGATGATACCATAGTTTACAGAAAAATCCTGGCAGAGGCTGTGGAGGGCACGGGCCTTGGGGTTGTCGCAAGGAGTGCTTCAAATGGAGCGATAGCTCTTGAATGGCTGAAGCAGGGCGGGGTGGATGTTGTTCTTTTGGATGTCTTCATGCCTGAGGTGGATGGAATCGAAGCATTAAAGGTTATAAAAAGAGAATATCCTGATATTGTTGTAATAATGATAAGCAGCGGCGGTTCGGATAATGCGGCTGTAACGCTTGAAGCTTTGAAGCTGGGGGCGATGGACTTTATTTTAAAACCTTCGGAAGCGTCATACGATAAAAATATGGACAGAATAAGAAATCAGCTCCAAGTCCTTTTCGCCCAGATTAAGATTAAAAGGTTCAGCGCATCTCCTGTCCAAGCTTATGCTGATAGTATGCTGCAGAGCTCAAAGGATGTTAAATTACATGCAATTACAAGCTCTCCTGTTAAGCCAATCATAAATAAATGGGCGGGGGCTGACCTGGTACTCGTCGCATCCTCTACGGGAGGGCCGGCGGCCTTGGAGACTGTTTTCGGAGCATTTCCGGCAAGCTTTAAAAAACCGGTTCTGGTTGTGCAGCATATGCCGCCTGAATTTACAAGGATTCTGGCTGAGACCCTGGACAGGAAATATCAGATAAAAGCAGTTGAAGGCAAAAATGAGGATTTTGTCAGCAATAATCAAATTATTATTGCACCAGGTGGTTTTCACATGGAAGTGGTAAGCAGGGGAAATGAAAAAGTAATAGCTCTTAACAGTCAGCCATTCGTCAACGGGGTAAGGCCTGCGGCTGATGTGCTGTTTACATCAGTTGCAAAAGCCTACGAGGGCAAAAATATACTGGCGGTTATTTTAACAGGCATGGGTAATGATGGCGCACAGGGTGTTGCAGAGCTAAAGCGCAGATGCAATTGCATTTGCCTGACACAGACGGAGGCATCCTGTGTTGTCTATGGTATGCCCAGGTGTGTTGCGGAGGCTGGGCTGTCAGATGAAGCGGTGGATTTGAAGGATATGGGCGCTAGAATACTGCAGCTTGTGTAAGTGGAGGAATATATGGCTCCAAGCTTGACGTCAAAAGAATTTAAACTGATTCAGAAATTTATACAGGAAAAGTGCGGCATTGCCATAGGCGAAGAAAAAGCATACCTGATTGAAAGCAGGCTTTCAAAGCTGCTGGTGGACTCAAACTTAAGCAGCTTTGAGGAGCTCTACCAAAAGATAGCCGTCGGGGGCGATCAAGGCATCACGGAACAGGTGATTGATGCCTTGACTACCAATGAAACCCTCTGGTTCAGGGATAAAACACCCTTTGAGATAATTGACAATGTACTTATGCCGCAATATATTAAAGAGCTTAGAGAGGGCTTGAAAACCTCTATAAGGATTTGGAGCGCGGCATGCTCAACAGGTCAGGAGCCATACTCGATAGCAATGTGCATAGATAATCACCTTGCAAGGAAGGGTATTGCCGATATTAACCTTTCAAATTTCAGAATACTTGCGACTGACATATCCAAAACTGTTCTTCAGGTAGCCAGAATGGGAAGATATGACAGCATTTCAATAATGAGGGGAATGGAAAATGGCTACCGGGACAGGTATTTTAAAAATGAAGGCCGGGTATGGTGTCTGGATGAAAGAATTAAAAGCTCAGTGCATTTTCAGCAATTCAACCTTCAGAACAGTTTTGTGCTGATGGGTAAATTTGATTTGATTTTATGCAGGAATGTAATAATTTACTTCTCGGAGCAGCTCAAAAGGGAGGTAATGGTGAAAATAGCGGGTGCGCTGAATCCGGACGGGAAATTAATTATCGGAAGCTCTGAGTTGTTTCCCGACTACAGGGATTACTTTATCTTGGAGCAATACAATAATGGTGTTTACTACAGGGTTAAGGGGTGAGGGATAAATGAAAATATTATCAGTGGATGATTCCGCTGTAATCAGAAAAATCGTCAGGGGTGCCGCCGAGGTTTTGGAGTTCGGGCTTCTTGAAGCCGGTGACGGGCAGGAAGCCCTTGATGTTCTCGAAAAAGAGTGGAAAAATGTTGGATTGGTGCTGCTCGATTGGAACATGCCGGGAATGGACGGGCTTGAATTTTTAAAAGCAATAAAGGCACATCGGGATTATGCAGGAATACCCGTTATGATGGTTACCACAGAAAGCGAGAAGGAGAATATAATCAAGGCTATCAAGGCCGGAGCGATACACTACATGACAAAACCTTTTACTATTGAAGAGCTGATCAAACGAATCCTTCAATGTCTGGGAAGGGGTGAATGATTCAATGGAAGAAAGAGCTTTTTTAGATAGAAATGAATTTATTGGAAGAGCTTTTTCAACGGCTGTTTATGATGTGTTAAGCACAATGGCTGGTCTTGAACCGGTGGAAATACAAGGGGAAAATAATTTCAGCGACCGTGGCGGAAAGTATATAACAGGTGCAATGACGCTGGCGGGCAAGAGGAGCTCAATGGCTTCAATAAGAATGGATTCAGACACCGCTGCGTTGATTGTGTCATATATGACCGGAATAATTGTCAGTGAGGCAAACGAAGAAGACTTGTATGACGGAACCGCAGAATTGGTAAATATGGTCTGCGGAAGAGCTAAAGCTGCGCTGGCAGATTCCGACGAATATTTTCAGCTTACTTCGCCCTTTATAGTAACGGGTGACAACTATGTCATACTGTATAAGAACAGGATTCAAAAGCTTGAAAAATCATTCCGTATTGGAGAGGGCATACTAACCTTGGAGCTTGCCTGCATGTAAGATTTTCAAGCCGAACACAGGGGAAGTTGCTTTTCAAACAAGGAAATAAAGAGAAGGTTTTGCCGCAAAAATTACCATATAAATAGAAAGGATAGATAATTATGATTAAGAGAATTCTTATTGTAGATGATTCGCCGATTATTCACAACCTGCTGAGAAAGACGCTGGAGAATAACGGATATGAGGTTTGCGGAGATGCAAAAAACGGCAGGGAGGGTGTGGAGCTTTTTGGACAGCTAAATCCCGACCTTGTTTTCATGGATATTACCATGCCGATAATGGATGGCTTGGAAGCAGCCAAGAGCATAAAGACCTTAAGGCCACAAGCCAGAATTATTATGCTAAGTGCCATGGGAGACGAGGAAATCATGTCTCAAGCAAAGGATTTGGGAATTGATATATTCCTCAAAAAACCCTTTGATGACTATAAGATTATCAGCGCAATAGCAAAACTGGTTTAGTGGGGGGAGATTATGCAAGCACAGCTTTATGATCCATTTAAAAAAAGCATTGCGGGTGTTCTCAGGCAAATGTCGGGGATAGAATTGAGGACTACTGAAGTATTTCATCCAGAAACTGAGGATATAGAATCCTACGGAGTATCCTCCATAATTTCCTTTTCAGGAAAGATTAAGGGCAGGCTGCTTCTCGACATTGAGCAGAGCCTGGCTCTGGAAATAGCAAAAAACATCGTGGGGCAGGAATTCAGCTCGGAAAAGGAATATATGGTTCTGGCGGCAATATCTGAACTGAACAATATTGTTGCAGGTGACGCAATAACTGCTTTAAACAACATGCATTCTTTAAGCTTAAGACTAGCCCCTCCTGTGGTTTTTGCCGGGAAGGGCGCCGCCATATGCATTCCAAAGCTGAATTCGTACTCTATGTACTGTACTTCGGAATACGGAAAGCTCAGGCTGAATGCAGCTTTTGAAAGGGGGCTTTGAGTTATGGACATAAAATATATAAATCCGTTTCTTGAGGCACTTAAAAATGTTTTGGAGACTTTTGGCGCATCAGATATAAAAAAAGGCGGGCTTCAGAAGAAGGAAACCATGCTGGCGGATATGGACATTACATCGATAATAGGCATAGTGGGCGATGTAAGAGGTAATATAGCCTATTGCATGACAGAGGAAACGGGCAAAAAAATTGCTTCAGCCATGATGATGGGAATGCCTGTTGAAACCCTGGATTCAATAGCCAGAAGCGCTCTGGGGGAGATGGCCAATATGATGGGGGGGAGGGCCTCGGCAATTCTGTCGCAAGCCGGTGTCGCAACCGATCTTACTCCGCCGTCAATAATAATTGGAAGGGACATTATGCTCATTATCAGCTCGGTTCAGACGGTAGCCGTTGACATGGAGACGCCTTTCGGAAGAATCCAGATTAATATAGGGCTTGAAGTATAATGAGATTAATGCTTTTCATATTTATTGCTTTTTATTAGACTTTCCTATAAAATTATCGTAACACATATATGACAATAAGAAGGGAAAGGGTGCCGGCAAGTTACGGGATAAAATTGCGATGTGGTATGAAGAGTTCTTAAGCAAATACAAATCAGGTATTTCACATGAATTTTTACTTTATTTTAATGTAAGGGATCTTGTGGACAATAACAGATTCATTGACAGGTTCCTTTTTGAGGAATTCATAAAGCAGCGGCAATTTGCCATTGTGGCTTATTATGACATTTCCAGAGGACTTACCTTCATGGATGCAGGCATGGAAAAGGAGTTCAACAAGATAACCTCCAACGAGGCTGCAAGCCTCCTTCGAGCACTTCCGTCAAAAATATTTCCTTATATAGACATAGCTCTAAAAAGCACTAAGATGGCATTGTTTATTGACCATTTTGAAAAGATTCTCCCCTCGGTGGATGTGGGGAGCATGTCTTTGGAAGAGAGAATGGCTCTTATCTGGACAAGCGAGTGGTCTGTGAATCCGAAAATTTCCTCGGTGGGCAGCGCTATTTTCATGCTGGCGGATAATATCGCCGATATAAGCAGGGAAATACTTAAATCCGCATACAGGGTTGAGCCTGTGCTTGTCGAGCTGCCCGGCGAAAATGCTCGAAAGGAATATATTGAGTATTTGCTGAAAGACAACAGCGTAAGATCAGATATTACCCCTGACGAATTTGCGAAGCTGTCTTCAGGCTTAAGCAAGAAGGCGATAAAGGATATTAAGCTGAAGGCTGAGGCAGAGGGTGTTCCCATCAGCTTTGAATTTATAAAGGAAAAGAAGCATTCCGTCCTTGCTAAGGAATATGGAGATGTTCTGGAATTCATTTACCCGGAAATAGGTTTTGAAGATATAGGCGGTATGGAAAGGGCGAAAAAATACCTGCTGAAAAACATAGTTGAACCGATAAAAAAAGGTGATCTGAGACGAGTGCCAATGGGCATTCTGCTTTGCGGGCCTTCTGGCACAGGAAAAACCCTGCTTGTTAATGCCCTGGCGAAAGCAAGCGGCTTCAACTGCGTAAAAATAGACATGTCCAGGATACTGGGGCAATATGTGGGAGAAAGCGAGAAGAATTTTAAGAAATGCCTTTTAGGAGCTCGATCCCAGCAGCCGGTGATTGTATTTGTGGATGAGATTGACACGGCCTTCAGAAGGGGAGAAAGTGGAGACAGTGGTGTCAGCAGGAATATTTTCAGTGAATTTTTACAGTTCACAAGTAATACAAATAATAGGGGGAAGGTTATTTTTATAGCAGCCACAAACAGGCCTGACCTTTTAGACTCAGCTTTGAAAAGGGCGGGGCGGTTTGATAAGAAAATACCTATACTTTTGCCAGATAAGGACGAGAGGGCCGGTATTTTCAAAGTAATTATCAGGAAATACGGCTTTGAGACAGACATAAAAGACTTTGCGCCTTTTGCCGAAGCAGCTGAGAATTACACCGGAGCAGAGCTTGAAGCAGTTGTAAGAAAAGCGTATGAACTTGCCAATGAGGATAACTGTGAAGGCAATACCATAACCGGTGATATACTAAGGGACGCTATTTCCAGATGCAGGCCCAGTACTCGCCAGGTCCAGTTCATGACGGCTCTGGCAATCAAGGAATGTGATGATTATGATCTTCTCCCGGAAAGATACAGGGGCTATATGGATAACAGGGACGAACTGGAAAAACTCCTGGAAATATATCAAAACACATAGTTTACAAGCATAATTATTTGCGGGTATAATGTAAAGGGACATACCTGCCGTGCAATAGGCAGGTCTTGCCCGCAGTGAATTTGCCTTTTTGAAATCTAGCCACAATTATAAAAGGGAGGAATAGTATATGGGTTTGTTCAGCAGGCTTGGAGCCATGATAAGAGGATTTTTTGGACTTTTTGTCGGAGGCCTTGAGGAGAAGAATCCGGAAGTTTTATTTGAAGATATCAGGCAGCAGATCGATAAAGCGAGAAAAGAAGCGGAGCAGCAGATAATAGAGATTCAGACGAATGCGGAGCTTATTAAGATCGAAATGAAGACAGCCGAAAAGAATCTCAATGCAATAAAGACAAGAATAGAGGCTGCTCAAAAGCATGGGGAAAAGGATGTTTTGGTTGAGCTCCTTATGCAGGAAGAAGAATATCAGACAGTGTACGAAACCCACAAGGCTACTTATGACAATGCAATGGCTGAGGTGGCAAAGATAAGAGAGGACTACAAGATATTCGAATCAGAAATGAACGGGAAGCTCAATGAGCTCAAGACCCTCAAGTCACAGGCAAAAATGGCTCAGCTCAGGGAAAACATAAACTCGGTAAATGCCCAGTACACATCAAAGAACAGCAGGGTTGGAAATGTAAATGAAAGCATGGACAGGGCAAGAGAGATTGTCAACAAGAAGACTGCAAGGGCTAATGCAATTGAGTCCCTTAATGACAACAATATGGAAATGAAGCTTAAGAGGCTGGATATGAACTCCGCGAGAGACAGGGCAAGGGCAAGAGCGGAGGCTATGCTTTCAGGGGATGGGGGCTTTGAGGTAAAAGAAAAAACTGAGAATAAGGCTACGAATTAGAAAAGAAGTCAATAGGCTTTGGGTTGTGGGCGTGTAAGCCTGTGGCTCATCGCCTATTTGTTTTATGGAGTCATTAATATGATAATAAGAGACGCTGTTATTGAGGATATTGAAGAACTTGCAGGCATATATAACTGGGCTGTTGCAAATACTACGGCAAGCTTTGATATAAACGTGCAGTCGCTTGAAAGCAGGAGACAATGGTTCAACGGCTACGGAGGCAAATACCCTCTGCTTGTTGCTGAAACGGATGGAAAAATAATCGGGTACACCAGCCTTTCCAAGTTCAGAGAGAAGGAAGGCTTCTTCCGGACGGTTGAGCTTTCTGTGTATATACATCCTGACTACCATGGCAGGGGAGCAGGCAAGGCGCTTATGAAGGAAGTCATAGAAAGAGCAAGGAGCCTGGAACACCATGTTATAATGGCATGCATTACCGCAGGCAACGATATTAGTGTTGGCATGCATGAAAGACTGGGCTTTGAATTTTGCGGCAGGATAAGGCACGCTGGATACAAGTTTGAGCAGTGGCAGGACTTACTGCTTTACCAATTAATTTTATAAAAGATGATATGGAGCAGAGGGATTTCTCATGATGACAAGGCTGGTTTTAAAGGCTGTTTTTAAATTTTCAAACATTCTGTGGCTTGCCGCAGGCTTTTTAGGATCATATTTAATTATTCCCCAAACCGGGTTCGGAGGGGATGCAACACTTGCGGCCTTAATATCAGCTGCCTGCATATATGCTGCTTCAATAATTTACACGCTATCCAGCAAAAAATTCCATGAGGATTTCAACCGCAAGCAGAAGATTAGCCGGATACGTCAGCTGGATCGCGAATGCCAAAAGCTGGGCTATGAAGCGAGAAGGGTTCTTAACCAAGCTCATTACCAGAAGCTTAAAAAAGTAATGGAGTCCAAGAATGAGATAGTAAGCTCGTTTTTCAGAGGAGAATCCAGCTATTTGAAGGAGAGAATTGTTGAGCAGACACTGAACCTTGTCGCATCCTATATAAAGCTTTTAATCAACTACTCAAAAAGGACAAGGGAATTGAATCAGACAGATTTAAGCGAGGTTGTAAACAGGATAAATCTTAATATCAGAAAGCTAAGCTTTGCAAAAGATTTGCATGCAGCCGAAGATATAAAGAAGGTTATCGAGATGGATGAAAATATAGTAAAAGGTCTTAAGGAAGAAAAAATCGAGCTTGAAAGGATTAATGCCAAGCTTGAGTATATGGAGAGTACTGTAAGCATGTTCAAACACCAGGTCTTATCCAGCATTGAATCGCAGGATATGCTGGATAAGCTTGAAGCGGCAGTCAATGAGGCTTCGGCGCTGGACAGCGTTCTGCAGGAAAGGCGCAGGAACAGAGCAAGATATTAGCCTCAGCCGGAGAAATAAGGAGTATAATTGATTAAAAAAGATCGAGTGATATCAGAAAAGTGATAAGCTGTCAGTTGACATAAGAGAGAGGTGCGCTTCTTTGGCTATTGCCTGTGGTGTTGATATAATAGAGGTCAGCAGGATAAAAAAGTCTTTGGATAATAACGGGGATGCCTTCAGGGAGAAGGTTTTCACACAGAAGGAAATTGATTATTGTGAAAGCAAGCGTATTGCGAGATATCATAGCTATGCCGCCAGGTTTGCGGCAAAAGAGGCTGTTGTTAAAGCACTTGGTACGGGTATAAGCAAAGGCGTTTACTGGAAGGACATAGAAGTGCTTAACGGGGAGAACGGCTGCCCATACATTGTGCTTCATGGAAAGGCACAAAAAATTTTTGAAGCTGCAGGCGGAAAGAATATTTCCCTTAGCCTTTCCCACAGTAATCAGCATGCTATAGCCTTCGCTGTTATGGAAAAGCAATAGTTGCTTGGATGTTTGGGAGTGATGATATTGAAGTTCCTGCATTGTGCGGATTTGCACCTTGACAAGCACTTTGGCTGCTCGGGCTTTACAGAAGAACAGAAATCGCTCAGGCGACAGGAGCTTAAGCAGTGCTTCAAAAGGATTATAGAACTGGCAGCTCTTGAAGAAGTGGACCTGCTGATTATCAGCGGTGATTTGTATGAACATGAATATGTCAGGAGGGCAACAATAGAATTCATTTGCAGCTCCTTTAAGGAGATACCCCAAATAAGGGTTTTTATTGCACCTGGCAATCATGATCCCTTTATTGCCAACTCTTTTTACAACTATCACAAATGGCCTGATAATGTGACAATAATGACAGGAGACATTCCCTATATTCTTCTTGAGGATATCGACACCTGTGTGTATGGTGTGGGCTTCAGAAATTTCTATGAAGGAAGGTCTCTGGTATCAAAGCTTGTACCGGCAAGCTGCGAGCATATAAATCTTCTGGTTGTACATGGCACGGTAGACATGGAGTTTGGCAATTTTGCCTATAATCCTATGAAAAGCAGCGAGCTCAACGAGCTTGGAATGGACTATATTGCGTTGGGCCACTTTCACAATAGAATTGACAACCTGGGTGGTTACGGCAATATATATAATCCAGGCAGCCCTGAAGCCATGGGCTTTGACGAGCCGGGAGAGCATGGTGTGTTTATCGGT
Organism: Clostridia bacterium; assembly: GCA_026417615.1. Lineage (GTDB taxonomy): Bacteria > Bacillota > Clostridia > Acetivibrionales > JAFADI01 > SKW22. The sequence goes on along the minus strand of JAOACY010000032.1, from coordinate 44,445 downwards.
GAAATAACAAAGCGAAAGGGTTCCGGGAAAGCTCTTGACTTGCGTTTCCATAAAACCGGAATAAGAAGTTATGTAAGCACTGACGTAAAATTGGATGGCTGCTGCAGCGAGCAGGAGGTTTTTGAAAGAATTCAAAATGCTGCATCCATGACTGATGCTTCGAATGTAGTTCTGGAAATCAAGCTCAAAGGGCATGTCGACCCTGTTTTAAAGCCGGATATTAACAAGCTCAGGAAGTGCCTGGGAAAAGCATTCTTCTCCGTAAGAGTCATAGACGAGTTGATTCCGGATTATAATATTGGTGAGATAATGAAGGAGTACGGACTTAAAGGCCTTTTTACGAGAAAAGTGTTTGAAGCCCTTGGCCAAAGCCGGGATGAATATGAGAAAAGGCTTTTGATGAAAGCCCTCTATTATGGACTTGAAGCTTTGGATGAAGGAAGGATAAGCATTAATGAAGATTGAAAGGCTGGAGATAAAAGGCTTTGGCAAACTAAACAATATAACTGCAGACTTTTCTCAAGGTATAAATGTAGTTTATGGGCATAATGAATCAGGAAAAACCTCCATGCAGGCCTTTGTCAAGGCGATGCTGTACGGCTTGAAAAGCGGGCGTGCAGCCAAGGACGGGTCGCCTTCGCCCTTAAAAAGGTTTAAGCCATGGACCGGAAGCGACTATAACGGGTTTTTGGAGTATAGGCTGGACAACGGCGCGTTCTATAGGATAGGAAGGAACTTCAACAACAACACAGTAACCATACATGACGGCTCTTTTAATGATATAACGGCTGCTTTTGATTCCAGCAGGGACAGAGGGCCTTTGTTTGCGGAAAAGCATTTGGGGATGAATGAGGCGTGCTTTGAGAGGACAGTTTTTATAAGACAAATGGAAGCCAGGGTTGATGGGGACGGAGCAAGGGAGCTCCAGAGCAAGCTCCTCAACGTATGCCAGACAGGTTTTGAGGATGTATCCCTTGTCAAAGCGCAGGAGGCAATAAGGGAGGCCTTAAGAAATTATGTGGGAACAGGAAAGACTACCACACGTCCGCTTGACAGAGTTCTTTCAAGACTTAATGCTTTAAGGTGCGAGCGGGAAAAGCTGCTTGAAAGAACATTTTCAGCTGTAAAAATTGAAAACGTCATTGATGTCGAGACACGAAAGAAAGCAAGCCTTGAGCATAAAAAAGGTGTTCTGCTAAAGCTAGCAGAACTGCTGGAATCGAGAAAACAGCTGACGGAGCTCAAAGGAAAGCAGCAGCAGGCCTTGGAAATACTTGAAGCTGCCAGAACAGCCGAACGGGAATTGGCAGCATTGCAGCGTAAGACAAGTGAATACAAGGAGATGAAAAAAAGGCTTTCCAGGTTTTCCGTTTATACAAGCGAAGATGCTGACAGACTCAGTGAGGACTACTATACTTTGCAAAGCCTGAAAAAGGCTTTCAGCATGCTTTCTAATGAAATCAGCTTTAAAAAACATGAGGAAAATGTCAAGGGAAGTGATATTGAGGATTTAAATGAAAAAATAATAGAGGCAGAATTTAAGGACAAGCTTTCAACATATGCACTGATTTTATCCATATTATTTTTTGCTGCTTTTACAGCAGGAGCTCTCATGAACCTTTTTAAATCATTTATGGCTTTTCCCGCCTTTATTCCTGCAGCCATTGCATTTACGCTAAAGCTTGCGGCATCAAGGAAGCTGGCAGAATTGAAGAGCTTAAAGACGGTATCTTCTGCTTTTATCAAGAGTATAGATGAGGAAGCAGACAAAAAAAATAAAGAGCTCAAGGCTGTAGCTGAACAGATGTCAGCTCTTGAAAAAGCTGTAAACTCCAAGCTTTGTGCCGCAGGTATCATTGAGGAAGGACAGGATGAAATTAGAGAGGAATATATAAGGGATTTTAAGCTCGGAGTAAGGAGCTATTATGGCCTTGAACCCGGTGAAAACTATGTGTGCAAGAGAGTTGAGGATTTGAACAGAGAGATTGAGGCTCTATTCAGCAAGGCTGCTTCTTTATTCAGGGTGGAATGCAGCAGCTCAGCACAAATTGAAGAGGCGATCAGTGATATTGGTCAAAATATCGGGGAATTGCAAAAAGAGATCATGGAGCAATTGGAAATGGTTGAAGCTCTTTGCGTGGGAAGCGCTGTCAGCATAAACGGCAGAGAAAATTTGAAAGACAGCTTTTTAAATATGGAATTTAGTGAGCTGGCGGGCATTATAAGCTCAGCGTACAATGCTTGCTGTGAAGACCTGACAAGCTGTGCTCTTTCTTTAAAGGAGCAGGAGACTCTGTTAAAAAGCATGGATATTGATGAAAACAATATTCAGCGAATAAACGAGGAAATTGATGAGCTTGAAGCCAGGAAGAAGGAGCTTGAGGACACAAGCACTGCATTAAGGAAGGCTCTGGATATTATGACTGAGGCAAGCCTTGAGCTTCAAAGAGACTTCACGCCCGCATTGAATTCAGGGATGAGCAGAATAATAAGCTTGATTACAGGCGAAAGATACAGTGATTTGAGAGCTGATGACAAATTGAACCTTCGCATATTGTCGCCTGAAAGCGGAGAGGTTGTTCCTGCAGCGGCTTTGAGCGGGGGCACCGTAGATCAGGTATATCTTGCCTTAAGGCTTGCGTCCTCGGATATTATATCAGCAAACGGTGAGACACTGCCTGTCATTATGGACGAAGTCTTTGCGCAATATGATGATTTCAGAGCTGCCGAAGCTCTGCGGCTGTTCAAGGAGCTGTCACAAAAGAGACAGATTATTCTTTTCACCTGCAAGAGCAGGGAAGCAGACTTGTGCAGGGAGATTTTCGGTGACAGTATGAACCTGATTGACCTAAGGGGACTTTGCTGATTTGAAATGAATTTCCATTGCAATGGCATTATTAAACCGAAAGCTGATAAATAAGACGAGCGATGTCCTTGCTTGCGCTGGGCTTGGACATCGCTGCCGCGGACTGCCTCATGCCCTTTAGCAGCAAAGGATTGTCAAACATTTTTTCTATTACGCTGCTGATATTATCTGTTCCATCAAGCCTCTGGGCAGCGCCGGATTTCACAAGAAAATCTGCATTTCCTTCCTCCTGACCGGGTATTGGTGAGATTATAAGCATTGGCAGCTGTTTGACGAGGGCCTCCGCAGCGGTCATTCCTCCTGGCTTGGTGATTATCAGGTCTGAAATTTCCATCAAATCGGAGATATTATTAGTATAGCCCAGTATTTTTACGCTTTTGACAGTGTCCGTGGACATGCTTTCCAGCTCCTTCTTCAACCTGTGGTTCTGCCCGCAAACCGCAACTATCTGGATATCCCTCTGCACGCACAGGAGAGCTTTGAAGGTGTCAACAATATCACCAATGCCAAGACTTCCTCCCATAACAAGTACAGTAAACCTGTCTTCAAGCTCAAGCTCCTTCAAAATCATACATCTGCTCCTTTGAATAATAAAATCTTGAGAAACAGGTATGCCATAAGGGAAAACCTTATGGGACGGGATACCTCGCTCTTTTAAATCATATTGCAAATATTCATTGGCAACAATATATATATCAGAATGACTGTTTATCCAGAACGAATGGGAAACGAAGTCGGTAATTACAGATATTATTGGTATATTGGCCAGCGCTTTCCTTTTAAAAGCTGAAAGCATATGAAGAGGGAAGGGATGCGTGCAGACAATTGCGGAAGGCTTCGTTTCCTTTACAAGATTGTAAATTCTCAAGGAAAAAACCATATTCAAGGCTTTGCTGATATTGCAAATAATTTCATTGCTTTCGGTTTTTTCGTATATCTTCTTGTATATCTTAGGAGAGGATCTGACTGCAGTGAGGTATCCTCCCACAACAAGCTTGTCTACCAAGGGATTTATGTACTTGAGTGAATCGACAACAAGGCTCTCGGAATCAGGGTAACCTTCAAATATTGTCTCAATTATTGCCTCCGCTGCCCTTATATGTCCTGAACCAGTTGATGCTGAAAGAAACAAAACCTTCATGCGCAAACCTCGGAAACCATTTATATTAATAAATTGAATTTTGCCTTGTTGTTTGCCGCTTTATACATAAACACCGAATATTTTTACTGAAACAGACGAAAAATATAACTTGATATGAAGGGAGGAGAAAATATTGAAATGTGGTAAAAGAGCGATCCTTCTGATCGTTATGATTGCAATCGGTTTCTCTGTATTCAATCAAGGGTCTTTTTTTAGTGGAGGAGACAGCGCATATGCGGCAAAAAGCGGAAAACCAAGCAACGAGCAGCTTCTGGCAAGAGCAATTAATGGTGAAGCCAGGGGAGAGCCCTATGAAGGTCAGGTCGCTGTAGGGGCGGTTATACTTAACAGGACACGGGATCCAAAATTTCCAAAAACAATTGCCGGAGTAATTTATCAGCCTGGCGCATTTACTGCGGTTTCTGACGGTCAGATTAATGTGCCGATTGATTCGAAATCAACGGTTGTAAAGGCTGCCAGGGATGCTTTGAACGGATGGGATCCGACAGGGGGCTGCCTTTATTACTGGAACCCTGCCACAGCAACAAGCAAATGGATTTGGAGCAGAAAAATTGTAAAAAAAATAGGCAAACACAATTTTGGCAAATAATAAAGAGGGGGCATTTCCTCCAAAAGACAGGAACCTGTTAATAAGCGGACGTGCCCCCAAGCAAGGGAGGATTAAGAAATTGAGTATCAGAGAAAAGCTGCTGGATTTTAAAAGAAGGTTATCTGACAGAAAAATGTACAGTATTGTACTTGCCGTTATTGGTGCTATTTCAATATGGGGGTTGTATCAGTACAAGCACGCGGCAAATCTAAGGCAGGAATTGGATAATCAGTACAACAGGTCATTCTATGATATGATGGGATACGTAAATAACGTTGAGACATTGCTGGCAAAATCGCTTCTTACATCAACACCTTCAAGGACGGCATCAGTCTTGCAGGAGGCGTGGAGGCAGGCGAATCTTGCACAGGAGAATCTTGGGCAGCTTCCTGTGTCGCAGCCTATAATTGCCAACACCTCAAAATTTTTAACTCAGGTTGGAGATCTGGCGTATTCCATTAACAACCAAAACATGCAGGGGAAAGCAATGACAGAACAGCAATACAAAACCATTGAGCAGCTGCAGGGCTTTGCAACAGCTCTAAGCGAAGGCCTTGAAGATTTGCAGAATCAGATTGCCTCAGGCAGGATAAAATGGGGTGCTTTATCATCAAAAGGAACCCCAATGTTTCAAAGGCTTTCAGCCGAACTTCCGGAAAAGCAGTTCAAGGATATAGACAAAACTTTTCAGGATTATCCTACTCTAATATATGACGGCCCGTTTTCAGACCACTTGGTAACCGCAGAGCCTAGAGGGCTGACAGGAGACATGCTGAACTCCGAGCAAGCGAAGCAGAATGCTGCGAAGTTCCTGGGCGCGGACAGGATAATGAGCATAACAGATCAGGAAAGAAATGACGCCGAGCCAATAAAAACATACAGCTACAGGGTAGCCTTTAAAAATGTGCCGGAGAATCAGATTGCAACAATTGAAGTTACACAGAAGGGAGGTCATATACTCTGGATGCTTTACAACAGGCCTGTGGCGCAAGAAGCAATAAGCATTGAGCAGGCCAAGGAGGCAGGAAGGAAATTCCTTCGGGAGCGAGGTTATCCCGATATGGTGGACACCTACTACCTGAAAGAGGACAATACAGCTATAATAAATTACGCGTATAAGCAAGACAATGTAACAATTTATTCAGACTTGATCAAGCTCAAGGTTGCGCTGGATAATGGAGAAATTGTAGGCTTTGAAGCCAAGGGATACATTTCCGCCCATGCTGTAAGGAACATACCGAAGCCTAAAATCACAGAGCAGGAAGCCAGGTCGAAAATCAATCCCAGGGTGCAGGTAAAGAGTTCGGGACTGGCAATGATACCAACAGATTACAAATCGGAGATCTTTACCTACGAGTTCAAAGGCCGGCTGGGAGAAAGAGATTTCATCGTGTATATCAATGCGGAAAACGGGAATGAAGAAAACATACTGATGATAATTGACACACCCAATGGGATTCTGACAATGTGATATTGATTTTAGATTCTACTGCAAGAACAGCGTTTCTTGGAACGAGATGCATAAATCACTCGACGACGCTGCGTCAATTCTGAAGCCAAAATACCAAGGGTGGCATTTTGAGCATCGCCTGACAGGATGTCATATTGATGCGTGCGAGGAATTGCAAGACTAGTCGTTAGTGATTTCATCGAAGTTTCAGAAAATGGGTTCTTGCAGTAGAATCAATATTTTTAATAAACCTCTGTGGGCATCAAATATGTTTCACACAGGTTTTTTGTTCAAGGGGCTGTTAGAAAATTGAAAATAATGGTACAATATTTTGGGAGGCGACAGGAATGGAAGATGTGTTTGCAAACAACACCGAGGATACACAAAAAAACTATAGTGTTAATATTGGGTTTCGCACACCTGGCCTTTTTTCGATAGGATTGCTTTATTCAATCACAGTGCTGCTGCTTCTGCTTGTGGGCTCGAGGCTTCAGAGGACTGATCTCTATTTGGGGATTTTGATTACGGAAATAGGGCTTATTATGCTTCCTGCGCTTATCCTGCTTATCCTGTTCCGGTACGACCTTCGGAAAGTAATCAGACTAAACAGGCTTAAGCTGGTTAATGCGTTTTACATAATAGGCATAATGTGTTTTGCTTTGCCGTTAGCAGGCGTTTTAAACATAATAAATCTCCTTGTCATAAAAAACATCTTCGGCAAAATAATTATAAATCAGCCTCCTGCTGCAAACGACCTTCCTGGCTTGCTCATAAGCATTCTTGTAATAGGCGCCTCCGCAGGAATTTGTGAGGAAGTCCTCTTTAGAGGAGTAATCCAAAGGGGGCTTGAAAGGCTTGGGGCAGTCAGGGCAATACTATTGACAGCCTTTTTATTCGGACTGATGCATGTAGACTTTCAAAAGCTTCTGGGAACCTTCATCCTTGGTGTGCTTATAGGCTTTATAGTATACAGGACTAATTCAATTTACGGAGGCATGCTTGCCCATTTCACCAATAATTCCATTGCCGTTTTGCTCGCATTTGCTTTCAACAAGCTGGCAAAGCTTATGGAATCCTCCGGCCTTGGCAATAACTCTGCAGCCAAGGGGGATTTGGACTTTTCGGCCATTACTGCTCTCGCGCCGGAGCAGCTTGTAGCGGTAATAGTATTCTGGGGCATTGTTGTTCTAGGGTGCGCAGCTTTATTTACTGTTTTTATGGTGCTGTTTGTAAACAATACTTCCAAGACAGTTGTAAAGGCTGAAAGAGAATTGAATCACATTGATGCCAGACTTTTAATAGGCTTTGCGCCCGGAACTGCCGCAGTGATTTTTATCTATGTAGTTCAGGGGCTGAAAATGAAGGGCATTTCAATACCTATTATTGAAAGCCTGCTGGTCATGCTGGGCCTGAAATAATCGCGTTAGCAGAGCTTGAATTTATCTGTGTCTATCTTCCTGCCAGCTTCTTTGCTGTACGTATATCCTGACCTGCGAACAGATTCATGTCAAAATTGCCAACAATTCTGGAAGCCACTCGTTCGGTGTAATATTCATAAAGATTCCTGACGCTGAGGTTTGAGGAGATTATGGTCTTGCAAGGCCTGCCAAGATTAGTGTTATAGCGGGTGTTGAGAATGTTTAGAAGCTCTGCGTACCTTGCTGCGCTCTGGGGTTCGGTTCCCAGGTCATCAATTATCAGAAGATCCGCATCAAAAATGCTTCTATATCCAATATCTTCAAAGTCCTCATCTTTAAAGGACTTAGTCCTGTATTCATTTATTCTGTTGAATAATACAGGCGAAGTTTGATACAGTACTGTGTAACCCTTTTTAAGAACCTCCAGGGCGATGCAGTTTGACATGAAGGTCTTGCCTACACCTGTTGGGCCGCAAAAGAAAAGGTTTTTTTCGTCCGGAGAGCTGAAATTTTCCACGAAGCTCAGGCAGCGCTCCCTAATTCTCCTAATGTTCTCCCTGGGAGAAATTTTAATGCCGTACTTTGCTTCGTCGGCTGCTTCGGGATAAAAAGTTTCGTCAAAGGTTGAAAAATTCTCAGCATCGGTAAGCTGAAGGTTTGAGTAACTGTATAATTTGTCTATCAGCAGCTGTTTGTAGCAGGTACACTTTATACTGCCTGCCTCACCATTAATAAACCCCGAGTCGTGGCAAAGCCCGCAATAAAAGGAGAGCGTCAGGAAGTCCGCGGGGAAACCATTTTGAGCAAGGAGCTCTGCTTTTTCACGCTTTAAGGCGTCAATTTCGTCCTGGAGCATTGAAAGAGCTTCAGAGACGCACTTGTCCCCGGAAAGTATAAGCTTGTTATATCTTATGCCGGTTAGCTGGATACTGCTGTCAATTTCCTGTATCCGCGGCACCCTCGAATAAACCAGAGCTCTTCTTTCATCAAGCTTTTCCTGTGAGGAGGTTCTTCTTTTATCGTATTCCTTCATTATTTCACTATGTATGTTCTGTATCATAAAACCTCATATAATATTACTTTGCAAGGTTGTCAAAAAAGCTATTGTAAAAGTCGTCATCATATTTTCTTTGCTGGAAGTTATCATGCTGAGGCACTGACGAAGCAGGCGCCTTTGATTGTCTTGGGGAATTCTGCTTTTGCTCCCTTTCATAAGCAATAATATCTTCCTTGGTCCTTAAGCCTTTCTCATGCCAGGTTGCAAGGATCTTGTTCACGTAGTCGAAGCTGGGGCGTGAAATGGCGGTGGTCTTTTTTAATGCCAGATCTATTATATCAAAATCATATTTATAGTCCATTACCCATTTTTCAATATATTCATCCTCATACTCTGTAAGGAAGTCTTTCCGCTTGAGCTTTTTTACGATTTTAAGCTTTACCTCCTTGAATTTCTGGTATTCTATGGAATATGCATCAAGGTCAAAAGAATTTTTGATGCCTTTGCTGCTCCAGCTGTCAGCTACTTTTACAATATACTGCTTTGACAGACCCTTATGGTTGTAGCAATGCTGGAACAAGGCATACATTACATCCTCATCAAACCTGTAACGGTCGAACCACGCATCAATGTCCGTATACCAGGAGGGTGCCATGACACCCTGAAAGAAGTTATTGTTTATTGCCGTAATAATGCAATTGCGCCTTTTATTTCTCTCAGAGCTGTGCACTGCCTCTTCAGGACTGGAAGTCGTTTTAAGCCTGTAAATCTTTTTGATTTCCTTTTCCTTTATATCGTTAATGAGTACATGGTCTTCCTTCCAGCTTATTATACCGACGTTTGAAAGGTAAATAAGAGCGTCCCTAACTTTTGAAGCATCAATGCCGATAGCTTTTGCAATTTCCTCTGCAGATACCTTCTTGTTGTATTTGCTGAGAAAAAGACAGTAGAGGTAAACCTTGGTGCAATTACCGTCCATGGAGGGCATGTACTCGCTTATAAAAATATCCGGTACTAATGTGTCGGAGTATAAAATTGATTTATAGCTTTCAAAATACATTTAATTACTACCTTTCCAATCAAAATAGGCCGTTTCATCCTGAGAAGCATGACCCGTTACTCGGCTAGTGAGTCAATTAGCATTATACCATAGAAGCTTGACGGTATAAAAACCATTTATACGGTACAGTCTTCCAAATTGACAATTATTTATTGCCAGAGTCTCAAAAGCTGTGTATTTCTTAAAAAATACTTTACAATGCGACTCTTGCAACAAGGTTGTATTTCAAATCCATTTATTAGACTTGTGAAGTAAAATGTAAAAGTTTATGCAGCTATACCTAATTTGGAAAGCAAGCTGTCTAGACTTACCCCATTTTCAGCACAAGAGTGTGCAAACTTGGCAATACAGACCATATATTGTTTGCGGAAATACCCTAGGGTATCTCCAATAGTTATAAATTTCAGGGTTTTGCTGTTAGATACCCTGAAAAGCTCCAGAAAAGTATAAGTCAAAAAGACTATACTCCAGAATCGCGTAATTGAAGTCAGTGATTCTACTTGGTATTCATCAAGTCCCAATGAGTTCTTGTGATATCGGCAACTTACTTCAATATCCCAGCGATTCTGATAATAATCTAGAACAGAGGAGGTGGCTAAGCTTACATCAGTACTTACTATGAATGCAGGCTTATCGGATAAATCCTTTTTATTCCAGCACATAAGTATTACGGCATTTTCAAGGTCATTGATTTTACCTTCATATCTGTATTCGTAATAAGTTGCTTCACCTACTGTAACTGGGCAGGTTTCATCTTTACGTATGTGTGTGGCAAACTCCTTTATATGTGTGGGATACCGGAAAATATATATGTAAGCAAGGAGTCCGCCCACTTGTAGTCCAGGAATAAGGATTATTATACTCGTGGACTGGAAGGATTTATCATGATGTTCAAAGCCTTAAATATTTATGCAAACATATACAGCAAATCGGGCTTGATGTTCCGACAAGCTTAAATGTAAACACCCCACATACAGTATTAATTTTATAGATCCATGGGGTGCGCTGAATATGGGTTATATGGGAAAAGCTATTGGGCAAAGGCAATTTCAACGACACATAAGGAATTCCTTCGAGTTAAGGGAATTCATCCACCGGCAATAAAGACGTTTAAATCTATAACTGTAATTATATACACATTTTCAGTTGCACGATACATATACTTTCCCGCTAACCATTGCTATAATTAATTTATTAAGACAAAAGAAGCCAGACAAGAAGGGAATAACGTACAATGAACAAAAATCAATTGTTATGGAAAAGAATTGTGCAACATAAAACACTTTATTTACTATTGTTGCCATTAATATTTTACTATATATTTTTGAGGTATTGGCCCATAGTACTGGCTTGGATTGTGGCGTTCAAAAACCTTCAGATGGGTTCCGGGGTAAGTACGAGTCCATGGGTTGGTTTTGATAACTTCAAATTTATAGTATCAGACCCTGAAATTGCAACAGCTTTCAAGAATACTGTCCAGATAAGCTTGCTCCGATTAGCTGTAGGCTTTATGCCACCTATATTTTTAGCGATAATGTTCCATGACATGACATCGAAAACCTTAAAAAAATATGCTCAGACTGCGGTCTATATTCCATATTTCTTTTCATGGGTAATTATTTACGGTATTGCTTTTGCATTCTTTTCAACAGGAAGCGGGTTTGTAAATAATTTGCTTGATATGATGGGCCTTCCAAGGCAGGAGTTCTTGATGAGCACGGATTGGTTCAGACCGATTCTTATTATAATGTCTATGTGGAAGGAATTAGGGTGGGGGACTATAATTTACATGGCTGCACTATCTACAGTAGATACACAGCTATATGAAGCGGCAATAATGGACGGCGCAGGTCCCTTGAAACGAATTGCTCATATTACTATACCATCAATACTACCGGTTGTTACGTTTGTTCTTTGTATTAATTTAGGGCATATGTTTTATGCTGGAGGAGAGCAGGTGCTTTTGTTCTACAATAAAGCCGTTATGGATGTTGCTGATATTATTGATACATGGGTATATCGTGTTGGCATAGGAAATATGAGATTCAGTTTGGGTGCAGCAGTAGGATTGCTTCAGTCATTATTTGGAATGATTCTGATTCTGGCATCAAATCATGCATCAAAAAAACTAACAGGCAACGGGATCTGGTAAGGAGGAAAAAATGCTTAATAAATCAAAATCGGAAAATGCATATCAGATTTTCATACATATAGCTGTAGGCATTATTGTATGTGCATCAATATTTCCATTATTGTATGTTTTAGGAATGTCTTTGACTACGCTCGGCGAAATGCAAAGAAGGAACTTTTTTGTCATTATACCAATGGAGCCAACAATTGAAGCATATAAAAGGCTTTTAATAACTGATTATATATGGAGGTCTCTGGGGGTATCTATTTTCAGAAGCCTTATTGGTACGTTACTCCTCCTGTGCCTTACAATGACAGGTGCTTATGTTCTTGCAAGAAAGAGTTTGCCTGGGAGGAAATTTTTTCTCTTTTTCATTCTTGTAACTGTATTATTCAATGGAGGAATGATACCTACCTATCTTGTAGTCAAACAGCTTGGTTTAACAAATTCCGTATGGTCTCTCATAATACCTATGCTGGTTGACAGCTTCGGATTGCTGGCTATAAAGGTTTTTATAGAGAATCTGCCGGATGAAATAATAGAAGCTGCCAGAATTGATGGAACAGGTGACTTCCAGTTGCTTATACGTATTGTTTTTCCTCTGACTATTCCTTCTCTTGCAGCTATAGGTATGTTTAATGCAGTTATACACTGGAATAATTGGTTTGATGCTATGCTGTATATTACAAATAAAACATATTACCCCTTTCAGCTTATTATAAGAAATATGTTCAGCTCTGGCATGAGTTCACTGGATTCTGCCCTTACCATGAAAGCAAGCCAGAGGGTGAGTGCGGAGACTTTAAGAATGGCGGCGGTGATATTTGGAATAATTCCTATATTATGTGTATATCCATTTTTGCAAAAGCATTTTTCCAAGGGTATGTTTATAGGTTCAATCAAAGGCTAGAATCGGAGAAGCTAAATTCTCTGTTCTAAATAAAAAAATGAGGAGAGGTTAAAATGAAAATCAAAAAACTAAACCTTTTACTGGCAGTGCTTTTAGTGGTGTCTTTGGTAATTGGGGCAGCTGGGTGCACCAATAAGAAGGATGCAGGAAGCGAATCCCAGGCAAACACAGTTGAAGCATCTGCCACTGCAAAAGCAGATGACAAAGCTGCTGAACAAAAAAAGGAAATTGTATTTCCGGACAGTCTTCCGAAGAATCCGAAGCCAGTCGACAAAAACAGCTATGGCTATGATGATTTGAGCAAAGCATACAAGATTGAGATAATGCTAAGCGGTCATAAAAATCAGCCTATAAGCGACGATAAAATCAAGCAGTACCTGGATAAAAAATATAATACTAATCTAACCTTCACAAACATACCAGGAGATCAGTTCATTAATAATGCAATGGTAAGATTTTCATCAGGGGACGAACCTGATTTCATGGTTGTTAAGTACGAGCACAGTGAAGCCGCCTTTAATCTTTTCAAGCAGGGAAAGATTGCGGATGCAACTCCTATACTTCAATACATGCCACAGGCGGTTACTTATGTAACTAAAGACTATAAAAACTGGGCTACAGTTGACGGTAAAATGGCAGGTGTTCCGAGATATAATACTTTTATGGACAACTGGGGACTTTTTGTAAGAGCTGATTGGCTCAAAGAATTTGGAATGAGTGTTCCTACGACAGAGGATGAACTTTTTGCTTACGCAAAGGCTATAGTTGAAAAAGATCCTAATAAAAACAACAAAAAAGATGAATATTTAGCAATAACTGCTGCAGGCGGAATTAACTTCTTTATGCTTGATCCTTTAAGGGCAATGTATGGTCATGTAGGGGGCTCTGAAGACAGCGGAATTAATGTGGTTGACGGAAAAATTAACCATCCTATGCTTGACGGAACTATAAAGAGGTACGTAGAATTTGTTAAGAAGCTGTATGACAATAAAATGCTTGCTCCCGACTGGTTTACAATGAACTGGGATCAGATGAAGGCATTAAGGAATAACGACCAGCTTGGAATGGTATTCTATCCCGGGAAAAATCTTGTGGAGGAAGACTACGATGCTAAAAAGAAGGACAAGTCAGCGCTTGAAAGATGGGTACCCCTTCCTCCTCTAAAGTCAAATGACGGTAAGGGCGGAAAAATGTTTGCAGCAGGTTTGCCAGGAGGAATGTTTGTTTTCTCCGAAAAGGCTGCAAAGGATGAAGGTAAAATAAAGAGAATTGCTCATTTGGTTGATACCATGATATATCCTAATGAAAATTACTGGGCTTGCTCACAGGGCGGCGGTCCTGAAATATTCCCAGAAATGTCAACTGTTAAGTTTAATGATGATGGTACTAATATATTTAATATAGTAAGGGAAAAGCATCCTGCGGAAACTGATCAAGGTCTTGCGGCATTGGCTGACTGGCAGTGGATAGGATATACATTGCAGTATCAGGTTTATGATACTCCTGAAGGCCTTGTAGGAAGCAAGTTCGACATGGAGGTAAATTCTGCACCAAGATATCAGAACTATGAAATGAAGCTTAAGCTTGATGCAGCTAATCTTAAAGCAGTCAAAGAGTTTCAAATTAAAAAGCAGCTTGAATTTATACTTGGCAAACGCAGCATGGACCAATGGGATAAATATGTTGAGGAATGGAAGAATGCAGGAGGTCAGAAGATGCTCGATGAAGCTGCCGAGCAATTGAAGGTTTCAAAATAATATATTGCATTACTATATTTTATGGTAAACTTAAATTGTCAGAGTTTGAGGCTCTGACAATTTAAGTATTTATTTTTTGTGAGGTGGCCTGCTTGATGAACATATTTGCAAGTGCCAGGATAAAGCTGATTGCAATTCTTGTTGCTTCTAGCCTTGTTTTTTATGTATTTATTATACAGCTTTCAAAGCTTTACCTTACCGACTTTTTCAGGCAAACGCAGAATGAAGCGTTAGATGGCATTGCAGAGCAGGTTATGCATTCTGTAAAAGGAACAATCAATCAAATTAACACTTTAATGCTTGATGTTGAGAAAAGAATTCTTCAGAATCCTGATAGTGAAAGTGTAAAGAATATTACCGAAATACTTGGAAGAAACAGATCGGAATATATAAGAGGAATAGCGTTTATCAAAAAAAACGGAGTTGTCAGCGGATATCCAGAAATATATTGGGAACATTTTGCTCAAAAGGAATTATCAATAATTTCGGATTATTTAGGCTCAAAAGCTGAAGGCATACTGTGGTCTCATTTTTTTTACTCAAATATTTCGGATAAATCCGGATATAAGCCTTCTTCAGCAATTGTCAAGCAAATAATAACCAGCAATGGCGAAAAAATAGGAATAATTGCTATGGTTGTGGATGTAGAATCTCTGCTTGACAAATCCTCAGTATATGGTGGAAATTATAAAATCAATACATTGATATATGACAGCAAGGGTAGACTTGCAGAAACCTTTGTAAGCTATATGCATGGAAAAGAAGTTAAAGGTGTTCATGAAGAGGAGCTCCAGAACTATGATAAGGCAATTGATTTTTTAAAAAAGCAAATGGTGTTTTATTCTGTTAGTGCTATGAATTTTTACCCTGAATGGAAAATAATAACAATAGGAGATGTCAATAAGCTTGAAAGCAGATTTAAGCCTTTGGAAAACGGATTGTTCATTGTACTGCTTTATGGGATTTTCGGACTTATTTGTATATCTTTTATTGTATCATGGTGGTTTACCAAGCCTCTTCTTGAATTATCGAGGGGTATTAAAAGCATTGGAGAAGGAAACCTGGATTACAGGATAGAGATTAAAAGGCAGGATGAATTCGGAAGGGTTGCATCAGAATTCAATCGAATGGCTCACCTAACTAAACAAATGATTGAAGAAATAGATATAATGCATGAAAGAAAACGGCAAGCTGAATTAAATGTTCTAATTTCTCAGCTTAACCCTCATTTTTTATATAATACTCTAAATTGTATAGATGTAATGGTTGACATTAGTCCCAAAGAGGATGTTCACAAGGTTATGAGGGTATTGACAGAACTGCTTAAATATGGCTTGGACAAGAATAGATTCCTTACCACGTTGAAGGAGGAATTTGAATATATAAAGAAATATCTATACATTCAATCAGTTCGGTATCAGGATAGATTTGAATTCAATGTTGAAGATCTTTTAGGCGAAATAGGAGAAATCAAGGTGTTAAAGCTTATATTCCAACCTATTGTAGAAAATGCTATTTTTCATGGCCTTCATCCTTTAAAAGTACGAAAGGGAAAACTGGGAATTTGCGCCAGAAGGATTGACGATATTCTATATATAACTGTTAAAGACAACGGCATAGGGATGTCACAAGAAATGGTGAATAATTTGTTCAAAAATGAATCAACCAATTCCAAGCTTGATACTACCGGAATAGGAATAAAAAATGTTCATGACAGAATTCGTCTGTACTATGGAGAAAAATATGGAATAAAGGTAGAAAGCTGTCAAAATGAAGGAACAGAAGTTGTTTTAAAAATGCCGGTTAACCTGTGAAATTTTTCATTGCAGCTTTTAACGGAGGTAAAAATGAGCGAGCTGTTAAAACTTATAATTGTAGATGACGAGACGCTTCCGCGAAAAAGAATCAAAAGCTTTCAATTGTCAAAGCACGGGTATGAGATTGTCGGAGAGGCGGAAAATGGTTCTGAGGCTCTCGAATTGGTGGATAGCTTAAGGCCTGATATAGTTGTTACTGACATAGTAATGCCTGTTATGGACGGTCTTGATCTGCTTAAAAGCATCAAGAAGATGCATTTTGCGCCAAAGGTTGTGCTGTTGACCTGCTATGATGATTTTGAAAAGGTTCAGAAGGCTGTAAAGCTTGGGGCCAGCGATTATATTATAAAACTTATGCTTCAGGAGGAAGATTTTATAAATGCATTAAATAAAATAGCGATTGAAATCAATAAGGAAAAACAAACATATAGAAGAACAGTAAGAAAAATGCTATCGAATTTTATTCTTGAAAAATCGGGACATAATCTAAGTGAAGCAATAGATGCAATGAAGGAATCAGGCTTTAATCCTATGCAATTCCGGTTTGCTTCATTTGAAGCATTGCCTGAGGCTGTTAGCTCGGCAGATGCTTCCAAGTTGTGCAATGAAAGGTGGGATGGGGATTTTTGCCATTTTCCTGTTCTTCTTTTACCAGAACGTATAGTTTTTTTTACATTTTCCATGAAGCCTTCTTCAAAGTCAATATTTGATGAAAAATCAAATATATTTTTTAGTGCAATGTTTGATTCTATTAAATCAGAAGTTAGCAAAAATCAATACTTTTGCCGAATTCTTAAAGGTAGTATTTATTATTCTCTGGACAGACTTGGAGATGCAAAGGAAGAATTGCTGAATCTTTTTGATTTGGGGTTCTATAGTGAGAATATGAGTATTGTTACTTTTGAAGGCATAAAAAGGAAAATCTGCTCCATGCCTTCAGAAAAATTCCAAAAAATTATAAACAGCTTAAGAAAAGCGCTTGATGAAGGAAATGGCGTCAGCGCCTCTCAGATATTATTAGAATGGAAGGATTGCATTGATACTGAATTTTTAATATACCCGTCAGATGTTAAGCTGATGCTTGCCATGCTGGCCTCATGCATACCTTCCAGTATTACAATAACTCAAGACAGCAATCTTGTTAAGCCTCTCAATTCATGGCTGAAGGAAAAGGCAGAAAGTGCATTCCATATATCTGAAATCAAATCTGCTGCCATATCAGCAGCATTAAGGCTTTCTTTTGGCTTGCAGCATGAGCGTGCATCCATGAGAAGCGAGATAAAGCAGGCAATTGAGTATGTTAACAGTAATTTCAGCGATGAAATAAGCCTTGCTGATGCTGCAAGGCATGTAAATCTCAGCCAAAGCTGGTTTGCATATCTGTTTAAAGCAGAATTGGGGATGAGCTTCTGGGATTATCTTACCTCCTACAGAATTAGAATGGCAAAGCATTTTCTAACAGCTACTGATCTGCATATTACCGAAATTGCTGATAAGGTAGGAATTCACGATTGTCACTATTTTTCCCGTCTTTTTTCAAAAAACACCGGTTTTAGCCCAAGCGAGTACAGAAAAAAACACCGGATTTGAAGAATTTCGTAAAGCAACGTAATCTGCTCAAAGAAATATTTCAATATATTTTTAACAAGAAAACTACAAAATATCTAGTGCATATTTTCAGTAAGACAATGCATGTACATTGTCAATTCTCAAATTAACTATATTAAATACGATAAATAGCTTACATGGAAAAAGTTAATGGGCAAAGGCAATTTCACCGACCCGTAAGGAATAAATCTGAGAAAAGTGAATTCATGCTCGAACCCTAAAGACATTTCCCACGAATTCATCTTTTCGATGCTATTGAAATGCCTTTGAACAATCACTTTTCTCCTCAATGTGAGGCGTGATTCCAATTCTTGCATCTCCCGGCTTTAAAAAAGTGTAGCGGTAATGAGTAAGCTTTGAAATGTTAAGATGGTCTATCAGACCATCTGCTACAAGGTTCTCATAAAGTACTGTTACGGGGACATTGGGAACTGCTGTTCTGCGTGATATTTTTCCTCACCCAGTTCATCCGATATTTTACGGTGCTTTTCCTTGTCATTCCTGTAGTTTCTTATCAGTCCGTCAAGCCCGTATTTGTAGTAGCTGTACAGCCAGGTTTCGAAAGTTTTAGCAGTGTAATTGCGCATGCCGTAGTAAGGCATCTCTATCAGCTTGCCGGCAAGCTGCCTGAAATACTCTGCATTACTTGACACCTGACCGTTTAGTGCAGGACAGATAATAGAGAACTTCTTCAGTCCTATTGCATTTCTGGTCATATCGTCCATTATTTTCATCCTTCCTGTGTTTGATTCAGATATTTTTCACCTGTAACAGGATTGTTTCCCCAGACACGACAATCTTGTCAAGCTAGGAATTGATACTTACAAAGCGTGGGAATATGCCAACACAAGAAAAAACTACTGAAGAATTTCCAAAAGTCCCATCATTACTATAGCCGTAACCAATGAAAAACTCAGGAAACAAGGGTTTCCGACAATAACCGAAAGGTAATTATTAGTACATTAATTTCTATCTGAACCACCGTATACCGAACGGTACGTACGGTGGTGTGAGAGGTCGGTATGTGAAATAATCACTTACCTCCTACTCGATCTAATGCTTTTTTTGGAAGCAATCATGTGGAATGTTTACGAATTAAATGCTTGATTTCTGTGGATAAGTATTATGTAAAATTGTGTAAAAAATTATAGATTATTTTGAAAAAGTATTGACATTTATGACGAACTGTGCTTTGTTGAAGTGCCTGAAATCAAGTAAATAAGCGCATCAGCAAAAAAATCCTAAAATTTTATCTTTGTTAACATAATCATAAAAAATGGTAAATAAATTTAATCAAATTATTAACAGCCAAAACCTGCTGATATAAGTTATTCACAGATTTATACACATTATCCACAGAAGTTATTTTCACAAAACAACTGTTTTGTGGGGGAAATGTGAATATAAAAAATACCAAAAATACAATAATATAGCAATATATTAATAAAAATATGCAGATATTCATATAAAGCTATAAAAAAATCTGAACTAAGAAGGAATTACATGGCAGACGTAGAATATAATTATTATTAAATGTCTTTTGACAATTTAAATTGTTTACCAAAGGTGTATTCGGGTAAAAATATTAAAGAATTTTGAATAAATACTGCAATCGTGACAGCAAACTGCAGAATTTATTCGCTACAGGAAAGGGGTTAGACGTATATGAAATTTATCGTTAGCGGAAAGAACCTTGAAGTGACGGATGCTCTAAAGGAGAAAGCCGTCAAAAAACTGAGCAAGCTTGAGAAATTCTTTAATCCGGGAACTGAAGTGCATGTTACCATGAGCGTGGAGAAGAACAGACATATTATTGAGGTTACAATTCCCTTTAATGGTGTTGTCATAAGGGCTGAAGAATCCAATAGTGATATGTACACATCGATTGATAAGGTAATAGATATTGTTGAAAGACAGATAAGAAGGAATAAGACAAGACTTGAGAAGAAGCTTCGAGAAGGAGCATTCATGGATGAAAACTTCACCCCTGACTATGATGTACCTGAGGAACAGGAATTCAAGGTGGTTAGGATGAAGAGGTTTGCTGTCAAACCAATGACGTTGGAAGAAGCCATTCTTCAGATGAATCTTCTTGGACACGAATTTTTCGTGTTTTCAAATGCTGAAACAAAGGAAGTAAATGTGGTATACAAGAGGAAAGATGGCAATTATGGCTTAATTGAACCTGAATTCTAAGAATTGTTTTTAATTTGAAAATACTCTATAATAATGCCGTGGTTTATTATCACGGCATTATTTAATTATTACGGAGAAAAAAGATGACTTTACTTTCGAATTTGAATAAGGAACAAAAGGAAGCGGTTTTGCATATTGAAGGCCCGCTGCTTATTCTGGCAGGTGCGGGAAGCGGGAAAACAAGGGTTCTGACCCACAGGATTGCATACCTGATAAAAGAGAAGGATGTTCATCCAGGCAGTATTCTGTCTATTACTTTTACCAATAAAGCTGCGAGGGAAATGAAAGACAGGGTGGGAAAAATTCTTGGCGACATATCCCAGGATATGTGGATCAGCACATTCCATTCCGCCTGCGTTAAGATCCTCAGACGGGATATTGACAAAATAGGCTTTGAAAGAAGCTTTGTAATATTTGATACGGCTGATCAGCAGACGTTAATAAAATCCTGCCTCAAGGAGCTGAATCTGAACGACAAGAATTTTCCTCCAAGGGCTATGCTTGAAAATATAAGCAAGGCAAAGAACGAGCTGATGGATCCGGCGGCATTTGCAAGAGCATATTCCACGGATTTCAGAATGAGCAAGGTGGCTTCCATTTACGAGCTGTATCAGAAGAAGCTTAAGCAAAATAATGCTTTGGATTTTGACGATATAATCATGCACACAATAAAGCTTTTCAATGAAAATCCACAGGTATTGTCATTTTATCAGAGAAAATTCAAATACATAATGGTAGATGAATATCAGGATACAAACACTGCCCAGTATCTTCTTATCAGCATGCTGGCACATATTCACAGGAACCTGTGTGTGGTAGGTGACGATGACCAGTCAATATATGGTTGGAGAGGGGCAAACATAAGAAATATTCTGGACTTTGAAAAAGAGTTCAAGAACGCGAAAGTAATAAAGCTGGAGCAGAATTACCGTTCCACCAAGACAATACTTGATGCTGCAAACCATGTAATCAAAAACAATTTCGGACGCAAAAGCAAAAAGCTTTGGACCGAAAATGAAGACGGAACCAGGATTCATAATTATGAGGGCAGCAATGAGCTTGAAGAGGCGTCCTTTGCGGCAAATGCAATCAAAAAGCTTAAAGCAGCAGAAAATAGGGAATTCAAAGACTTTGCAGTACTTTACAGAATGAATGCCCAATCCCGTGTGATTGAAGAAATGTTCATTAGGGAGGGTATACCATATAAAATTATTGGAGGCTTAAGGTTCTATGACAGAAAGGAAATAAAGGATGTCATAGCCTACCTCCGGGTTATTCAAAACCCTTCTGATGATTTGAGCCTGAAAAGGATTATAAATGTCCCCAAAAGGGGAATCGGGGATACTACAGTAGATAACGCGGAAAGCATAGCAGTTAGAAGGGGTGCAAGCATATTCAGCGTGATATCCTCATCCTCGGAGATTCCTGAGCTCGCAAGGGCCTCCGCAAAGCTTGAGGGTTTTGTTGAGCTTGTTAACAGGTTCAGGGCCAAAAAGGAGAGCACCGGTGTGGCTGAACTTATAGAGGAGGTTATCAACCAAACGGGTATTCTGGGGGAATTGCAGGCGGAAGGCACAGTTGAAGCAGAGACCAGGATAGAAAACATTCAGGAGTTGATTTCCGTTGCTATGGAATTTGAGCAGCAGAGCGAGGAACAGGGACTTGAAGCTTTTCTTTCTCATGTTTCACTTGTTTCTGATATTGACAACCTTTCAGAGGAAAGAGACAATGTTGTGCTTATGACCCTCCACAGCGCAAAGGGACTTGAATTTCCGGTTGTGTTCATGATTGGTATGGAGGAGGGTATATTTCCTTCATATCGCTCGATGATGGAGGAGAGTGAGCTGGAAGAAGAAAGAAGGCTTTGCTATGTAGGCATTACCCGCGCCAGAGAAAAGCTTTTTATGACACATGTAAACTGCAGAACCCTTTTTGGCAAGACAGAATGCTATACAACCTCCAGATTCTTAAAGGAAATACCGGATGAGCTGTTTGACTGTCCTGCAAAGAAGATGAACAAAAGGACTTCCGACACATCCGGCATTAGCTGGGGAGTAGCTACAAAGCAAAAGGTTGTCAGCTTTCCGGCAGGGATGAAGCTAACAACAGCCTCTGAGCTTAAAAAGCCTTTGAATTGTATCAGCTTCAGCGTAGGGGATAATGTGGAGCACAAAAAGTTTGGCGTTGGCGTTATAACCTCTGTGGAAAAGGAAAGTGATGATTTCAAGCTCGAGATACAGTTTAAAAATGCAGGGATGAAAAGGCTGATGGCTGCTTTTGCCAATCTGAAAAAGCTATAAAAAAAACGGTTTAAAATTGACAAAATGCAACTTTGTTATTATAATAATGATAATTCATCAATTTATCAGTTTAATACGCTAAATCGATAAAGCGAGGTGCAGTGATGCCGAAGTGGAAGATATATACACCGGAAGGTGTACAGGATATACTCTTGGAAGATTGCTATATTAAAAGAAAATTGGAAGCAAAGCTCAGACGGGTTTTTGCAGGATTTGGTTATAATGAGGTGGAAACGCCTACGATTGAATTCTATGATGTATTTGCTGCAGATTCCGATGTTACGCCCCAGGAGACTATGTTCAAGTTCTTTGACCAGCAGGGGAGGATACTGGTATTAAGGCCTGACATTACCATACCCATAGCCCGTATCGCAGCCACAAAGTACAGAGATGCCCGGTACCCCATGAAGCTTTCCTATATTGGAAATACATTTAAGTATAATGAGCTTGGTGGGGGAAAGCAAAAGGAATTTACGCAGGCAGGTGTTGAAATCTTAGGGGCAAGCACACCTGAGGCCGATGCAGAAATAATCGCAACAGCCATAAGCGCAGTAAAGGCTGCGGGTCTTGAAAATTTTCAGATTGATATAGGTCAGGTAGATTTCTTTAAAGGGATTATGGAGGAGACGGGTCTTGCGCAACAGGAAATTGAGCAGATGCGGATTCTCATCGACAGGAAGGATTTCCTGGGAGTTGAAGAGCTGGTAAAGCAGCACGACATTCCAGATGCATTGAAAGAGCTTATTTTCAGCCTTCCTGGTCTTTTCGGCTCAACCGATGTCATAGACAAGGTGGAAAAAATGGCTGTTAACAAGCGTTCTTTAAAGGCTCTTGAAAATCTGAGGCAAATATTGAATATTCTTGATGAGTACGAGCTTGGGAAATATGTGTCTGTTGACCTTGGAATGGTGCAAAGCCTTAATTACTATACGGGACTTATTTTCAGGGGCTTCACCTATGGAGTAGGCTTCCCTATTCTAAGCGGGGGCAGGTATGACAACCTGGTTGAGAAGTTTGGCAAGAAATGTCCAGCAACTGGATTCTCTCTTGGCGTAAATATGATCATGACAGCGCTTGACCGTCAGAAGATTGATTTTGAAAGGCATACTACGGACAGCTTGGTTTGTTATAATGAAAGAGGAAGAAAGACTGCCTTTAAGATTTGCAATGAGCTTAGAAGGCAAGGCCTTACCGTTGAAATGGATATAACCGGGCTGGGTGTTGAGCAGTCAAAGGAATATGCAGTAAACAAGGGTATTGGGGGAATACTCAATGTGCTGGATGAAGAAAACATTGAGGTAATCAACCTCACCAACGGGGAGAGCGTGAAAACAAATATAATGGAATTGACAGGGAGGATCATATGAGATATTTGAATATTGCTCTGTCAAAGGGCAGGCTTACAGAGCTTTCAATTGATTTGTTTGAAGCTATTGGGATAGACTGCACGGAGCTTAAGGGCTCCTCCAGGAAGCTTATTTTAACTGATGAAGAAAGCAAAATCAAATTTTTTCTTGTCAAGCCCAGCGATGTTCCCACATATGTGGAATATGGGGCGGCGGATATAGGGATAGTGGGCAAGGATACGCTTCTGGAAGAGGGGCGTCATTTGTATGAGGTTCTTAACCTTGGATTTGCCGCCTGCAGAATGGTGGTAGCGGGTCCGGCAGAGCTTCAGGGGAAGCTTGATAAGCTTAACAATAAAAGGGTGGCTACGAAATACCCGAGAATTGCCAGGGAGTATTTTGAGCATAAGAGAAAAGAGACAATAGAGGTAATTAAGCTGAACGGCTCAGTTGAGCTGGCTCCGCTGGTGGGACTTTCCGAAGTAATTGTGGATCTGGTCGAGAGCGGAAGGACCCTTAAGGAAAACGGCCTCGCCGTATTGGACATTATTGCCGACATCAGCGCCAGAATGGTTGTAAACAGGGTAAGCATGAAGATGGAGAGCGAAAGGATAAACAGCATTATTGACGGAATCAGGAAGCAGCTGGAGAAGGGGAGATTGTCGAATGATTAAGGTTTTTGATGCCAGGAAGGGCAGTTTGGGGCATTTGTTTGATATCCTGGCAAAGAGAAGTCAGATGGAGCTAGGGGATGTATTTGCCAGGGTTGAGGAGATTGTCAAAAGGATCAAGCTTGAGGGAGACAAGGCACTGCTGGAGTACACAAGAGCATTTGACAAGGTTGAGTTGGTGCCCGGAAGGATAAGAGTCAGCCGGGAGGAAATAGATAATGCTTATGAGAAGGTCGATAAAAAGCTTGTTGAGGTAATAAGAAAAGCAAAAAAAAATATAGAGGACTTCCATTCCAAGCAGAAGGAGAATTCATGGTTTTCTGCCGAAAAGGACGGTGTGATCCTTGGTCAGTTATACAGGCCCCTTGAGGCAGTCGGAGTATATGTGCCTGGAGGAACGGCTGCGTACCCATCCTCTGTTTTGATGAATGTTGTGCCTGCAAAGGTGGCCGGAGTGGAAAGGGTTGTTATGGTTACACCGCCGAAGGATACGGGAGTGAATCCTTCTGTTCTGGTTGCCGCAAGCGAAGCAGGGGTTGATGAGATATACAGGGTAGGGGGAGCCCAGGCTGTGGCGGCACTGGCCTTTGGAACCGCCTCCGTACCGAGGGTCGATAAGATTGTAGGCCCCGGAAATGCATATGTTGCCATGGCAAAGAAGATGGTTTACGGCTATTGCGACATAGATGCCATCGCCGGACCAAGTGAGATAACTGTAGTGGCTGATGAATCGGCTAATCCAAAGTTTGTGGCGGCAGATCTTCTATCCCAGGCGGAGCATGATATGCTTGCTTCATCTGTTCTTGTCACAACTTCTGAAAGTTTGGCTGAGGGTGTGGCTCAAGAGCTTGAGAGACAAATAGCCTTGCTTGAAAGAAAGGATATTTCAAGAAAATCCATAGATGATTTTGGAGCGGTAGTGATTGTAAATAACATTGAGGAAGCCTTGGACGTAGTAAACAGGATTGCTCCAGAGCATCTTGAGCTGTGCGTTAATGAGCCGTTCAACCTTCTCGGGGGGATAAAAAATGCGGGGGCCATCTTCCTTGGACACTATGCTTCAGAGCCTATGGGCGACTACCTCGCAGGCCCGAACCATGTACTTCCGACAAGCGGCACGGCGAGGTTTTTTTCGCCTCTTAATGTTGGGGACTTTGTAAAGAAATCCAGTGTGATATCCTATACAAAAAAAGCCTTGAAAGCTGTGTGTGAGGATGTAATGCTTTTTGCAGAAGCGGAAGGCCTTGCAGCCCATGCCAATGCAATAAGAATAAGGCTTGAAGGGGAGCAGGGGAATGAGTAAATATTGGAGCGAGCTGGCAAAAAAAATTGAACCGTATGTTCCGGGGGAACAGCCAAAGGACAGGAAATATATCAAGCTGAATACAAATGAGAACCCATATCCGCCTTCTCCAAGGGTTATCGATGCTATAAACAGGCTGGCGAATGAAAGTCTGAGGCTGTATCCCGATCCTAATTGCGACGATTTGAGGGATACAATAGCGTTGTACCACAGGCTTCACAGGAGCCAGGTTTTTGTGGGGAACGGCTCTGACGAAGTGCTTGCTTTTGCGTTTATGGCATTTTTCGATCCCGATAAAACCATTCTTTTTCCTGATATAACTTACAGCTTTTACCCTGTTTATGCGGAACTTTTCAACCTGAAGCACAGGACTGTCCCTCTAAGCGATGATTTTGACATCATTGCGGGTGATTATGCCGGAGAAAACGGAGGAATTATAATTGCCAATCCTAATGCTCCCACCGCAAAACAGATTGATAAAGAGGCTATAATCAAAATTATCGAGAGCAATTTGAATTCGGTTGTTATAATCGATGAGGCATATGTGGATTTTGGCGGAGAATCCGTTATTCAGCTTATAAATGACTATCCCAATTTGCTTGTGGTGCAAACACTTTCAAAATCAAGGTCTCTTGCAGGAATGAGACTGGGCTTTGCTCTCGGACACCAGGACTTGATTCAGGCTCTGGACAGGATAAAGAATTCTTTCAATTCCTATACCCTTGACCGTCTGGCAATAGGCGCGGCCGTAGAAGCCTTCAAGGATGAGGAGTATTTCCGGGAAACATGCCTGAAGGTTGTGAATACAAGGGAACGTATTTCGGGAGTGCTTAAGGAAATGGGGTTTAAACTGACTGATTCCAAGGCTAATTTCATATTCGCCAGCCATCCCAAAATAAAAGCAAGGGATTTGTTTTCGGGATTAAGAGAGAAGGGTATCCTTGTCAGATATTTTAATAAGCCGAGAATTGATAATTATCTGCGCATAACCATTGGAACCGACGAAGAGATGGATTGTATGGTTGAAGCTTTGAAATTGCTTTTGGAAAGCAATTTGGGAGATTCTGCAAAATAGGATGATATCAGGGCAGCGGCGTGCGGCTTAACCAATTTTCAAAATAAATGTAGAATTATATTCTTAATTTTTGATATAATTATGAGGACTGATTTATAAGGCTTGCAGGAGGTAATACATGCAAAGGATTTCTGAAGTCAAAAGAAAAACCAAGGAGACTGAAATAAAGCTTTCTATAAATATTGACGGAAAGGGAGAAGGCAGGATAGCCACAGGAGTTGGTTTTTTCGACCATATGCTTGACCTTTTCACAAAACACAGCCTTATGGATCTTGATATTGAGGCTGTTGGGGATCTTCAGGTTGATGCTCACCATACCTTGGAGGATGTGGGGATTGTTCTTGGACAGGCCATAAAAGAAGCTCTTGGTGAGAAAAAATCAATTAAACGCTATGGTGTTTCATATGTTCCAATGGACGAGGCCCTTGCAATGGTTGCCCTTGACCTTAGCGGCAGACCCTATCTGGTATTTGACTCGCGGTTTACCTCAGACAGGATAGGAGAGATGGAAACAGAGCTGGTGGAGGAATTTATGAGAGCTGTTGCCTTTAATGCCGGCATGAACCTGCATATAAAGGTTTTCTATGGTTCCAACAACCATCATATAGCTGAGGCGATTTTTAAAGCATTTGCCAGAGCATTTGACGAAGCAACAAGGATTGACGACAGGATTGAAGGAGTAATGTCAACAAAAGGAAGTTTAAGTTAAGGGGAGAGATGAATTTATGACAAAGTTGATCAATGACACAAGCTTTATCAAGCTGCCGCTTTTTATCAAGGGCAAGGTAAGAAACGTTTACGATCTGGGGGACAAGCTGCTTATTGTGGTCACGGACAGAATTTCCGCCTTTGACGTAGTTTTCCCAAACCTCATTCCAAACAAGGGAAGGGTGTTGAACAGCATATCGGAGTTCTGGTTTGATTACACAAAGGATATTGTAGCAAACCATGTTGTTACAACCGATGTGAGCCAGTATCCCGAGGGGCTGTCAGAGTTCACGGAAGAATTGCAGGGCAGGTCAATGCTTGTCAAAAAGGTTAAAATGATAGAGGCTGAGTGTATTGTAAGGGGTTATCTCGAGGGCTCAGGACTTAAGGATTACCAGAAGACGGGCTCAATTTGCGGCATAAAGCTGCCTGAGGGCTTAAGACAGTGCGACAAGCTGCCGGAGCCTATATTTACTCCGTCAACCAAAGCCACTGAAGGGCATGATGAGAACGTTTCCTTTGAAGCTGTAGCAGACAGGATCGGCTTGGATTTGGCAAATAAGCTTAGAGACACAAGCATAGCTCTTTACAAGAAGGCCAGCAAGCACGCAGAGAGCCGCGGCCTTATACTTGCAGACACCAAGTTTGAATTTGGATTAATAGACGGTGAGCTGGTAGTTGCCGACGAGATGTTTACCCCTGATTCTTCCAGGTTCTGGGCAATGGACGAGTATGAGCCGGGACGCCCGCAGAAGAGCTTTGACAAGCAATACCTTAGGGAGTACCTTGAGTCAATTAAATGGGATAAGCAGCCCCCGGCGCCTGAATTGCCCGAGGAAGTAATAAGAAAGACAGAGGCAAAGTATATCGAAGCGTACGAAAGAATAACGGGAAAGAAGCTTGTCTGATTGGAGCCTGAAATGATTGCCATAATTGATTACGGTGTAGGGAATTTAAGAAGTGTGGAAAAGGCTTTTCATTTTATTGGAGCAGATGCGGTTGTTTCTTCGGACAGGGAGTTCATTCTTGGAGCCGATGGAATAGTTCTCCCTGGAGTCGGCGCTTTTGCCGATGCCATGGACAGCCTGAAAAAGGCAGGGATGGTGGATGTAGTCAAGGAAACTGCTGCCTGCGGAAAGGCTTTTCTGGGAATATGTCTTGGCATGCAGCTTTTGTTTGACTATAGCGAAGAGGGCGGAGAAAGAGTCGAAGGGCTTGGAATATTCAAGGGTTCAATAAGGCAGCTGCCTTTGGATATGAACCTTAAGGTGCCGCATATGGGCTGGAATTCTATAAAATACAATAAAGAGTGCAGGATATTTGCAAACCTTCCTGAAGTTCCATATTTTTATTTTGTTCACTCCTACTACCTTACAGCAGAGGACAGGGAGCTTGTGACCGCAACAACCAGCTATGGCATGGAATTTGATGTTGCGGTAGGCAAAAATAATGTTTATGCAACGCAGTTTCATCCTGAAAAGAGCGGTGAAACAGGTCTTCAAATACTCAAGAACTTTGTTGGATTAATCGGAGGCAAAAAATAATGATAATTTATCCAGCAGTGGATGTTAAGGATGGCAGATGTGTCAGGCTGTCACAGGGAAAGTTCAATGATGTTACAGTATACGCTGAAAACCCTGTAGAGATGGCATTGAAATGGGAGCAGATGGGGGCTCAGTATCTTCATGTTATCGACCTGGACGGAGCAAGGTGCGGCGAACCAAAGAACCTTTCTATAATAAGCGAAATGGCTGTAAAGCTGGGGATACCAGTCCAGCTGGGCGGGGGAATAAGAACAATTGATAATATTGAGCTAGTCCTGTGCAAAGGAGTTGAAAGAGTAATACTAGGCACTTCGGCGGTAAAAAACCCTGAATTGGTTAGAAATGCTTTGAAGACCTTCGGTGAAAAAATCGTTATAGGCATAGACGCAAAAGACGGAAGGGTTGCAATTGAAGGATGGGAGAAGACCAGCGACTTTACTGCCGTGGAATTTGCAAAGAAGATGGAGTATCTGGGAGCGAAAACCATTATATATACGGATATCGCAAAAGACGGAATGCTTCAAGGGCCTAATCTTGCGGCAATGGAAGAAATGGTGAAGGCGGTCGGGGCGGACATTATATGTGCAGGCGGCGTCAGCAAGACAGAGGATGTAATAAATTTGAAGAACGCAGGGGTGGCAGGCGCTATTATCGGAAAGGCAATTTACACAGGAGACATAGACCTTGTTGAGGCGATCAGGGCGGCAAAGTAAGGGGATGCTCCACCTGATTAAAGAGAATGAGTATTTAGCAGAAAATGTACCGAAATAATTTGAGGTAAAGAATATGCTTACAAAGAGAATTATTCCTTGCCTGGATGTGCATGCAGGCAGAGTTGTGAAAGGTGTTAATTTTGTAAATATACGGGATGCCGGTGATCCGGTTGAGGTCGCAGCAATATATGACAAGGCTGGAGCGGATGAGCTGACGTTTTTGGATATTACTGCGTCATCCGATGCAAGAAACATTATGCTGGATGTTGTAAGCAGGGTTGCCGAACAGGTATTCATACCATTTACTGTCGGGGGAGGAATACGCACAGTAGATGATTTCAGGGAAATACTTAAGGCGGGCGCAGATAAAATTTCTGTCAATTCGGCAGCCTTAAAGCGTCCGCAGCTTATTTCCGAAGCAGCATGGCGCTTTGGAAGCCAATGCGTGGTGGTTGCTATTGATGCAAAGCGCAGAGACGACGGCTCGGGTTGGGACGTATACCTGAACGGCGGGAGGGTGAACACCGGAAAAGATGCCGTCCAATGGGCGGTAGAAGCCGAGAAGCTGGGGGCTGGTGAAATACTGCTCACAAGCATGGATTGCGACGGAACCAAGAACGGTTATGATATTGAGCTTACCAGGAAGGTTTCACAAAGTGTAAAAATCCCAGTCATAGCTTCAGGCGGAGCCGGAAAAATGGAGCACTTTTATGATGCGCTTACCGAAGGGAAGGCAGATGCGGTTCTGGCTGCGTCACTCTTCCATTTCAGGGAGATGGAAATAAGCGATCTTAAGAGTTATTTGAGAGGCAGGGGAGTGGAGGTTCGACATGCTTGATAATATTTTGAAGGAAGTTAAGTTTGACGATAAAGGGCTGGTTCCCGTTATTACCCAGGATGCCAGAACAGATGAGGTTCTGATGATGGCCTATGCAAACAAGGAGGCTGTGGAAAAGACACTGGAAACGGGAAAAGTACACTACTGGAGCAGGAGCAGGAGCAAGCTTTGGCTAAAAGGCGAGACATCGGGACATTTCCAGCATGTTAAATCCATAGCTTTGGATTGTGACGGAGACACATTGCTTATAAAGGCTGAGCAAAAGGGTGCCGCATGTCATACCGGTCATCACTCCTGCTTCTACAGAAAGCTTGATGCCGAAGGAATAAAGGATATTCAGAATACAAGCGAGTCCGCGTCTGTTAATGAATCTGCATCAGTTGCGATAAACGAGAATTCTGCCTCCGAAAACGGGAATTTGTCCGATGTGCTGAAGGAGCTTTACAATACTGTTGCAGACAGGAAAGTGAACCCAAAGGAAGGATCTTATACCAATTATTTATTTGAAAAGGGTATAGACAAAATTTTGAAGAAAGTCGGTGAAGAAGCAGCCGAAGTCATAATTGCAGCAAAGGGCGGAAATTCCGGCGCTGTCAAATCTGAAATAGCCGACCTTGTATACCACCTTTTTGTCTTGATGGCAGAACAGGGATTGAGCCTTGAGGAATTGTTACTGGAGCTTAAGGGAAGAAGATAAAATGGAGAAGTGCAAACTGCTGGTGAAGTGAAATTTCTTAATATTGGCTCTCAAAATCTGTTCAAAGTAATTCTTCCAAGGCTAAAGAAGGCTTAATTGGAAGATATTTCGAGAAAAACGAAGAGGTAGAAATCTATTAAAAGCTCTTAGTCCCATTTCACTAAAAATCATTTTTTTTTCACAAATCACATATTTGATATGATTTTGGGAATTATATTATATTATTAATGTGATTAGCACTCGATTCAAGTGAGTGCTAACAAAAATCTAAAAATGTGGGAGGTACCTATATGAAAATAAAACCTTTGGGTGAGAGAGTCGTTATTAAAATGCTTGAGAGCGAAGAAACAACAAAAAGCGGCATAGTTCTGCCCGGAACAGCGAAAGAGAAGCCCCAGGTTGCTGAAGTTGTAGCTGTAGGACCTGGAACTGTTGTTGACGGCAAGGAAATCAAGATGGAAGTAAAGGTTGGCGACAAAGTACTTATCAGCAAGTATGCCGGAACAGAAGTTAAGCTCGATGGTGCTGAATATACCATACTCAAGCAGAGCGATATTCTTGCAGTGGTTGAGTAAGTCTCAAAACAACCAATAATTAAATTTTTGAGGAGGAAGACATATGGCAAAGGAAATTAAATTCGGCGAAGAAGCCAGACGCGCTCTGGAAAGCGGAGTTAACCAGCTGGCGGACACAGTTAAGGTAACACTTGGACCTAAAGGAAGAA
Organism: Clostridia bacterium; assembly: GCA_026417615.1. GTDB lineage: Bacteria > Bacillota > Clostridia > Acetivibrionales > JAFADI01 > SKW22. Next base: position 12,565 of record JAOACY010000032.1, on the reverse strand, counting down.
ACGTAGTTCTCGACAAAAAATTTGGTTCACCTATGATCACCAACGACGGTGTTACAATTGCAAAAGAAATAGAGCTGGAAGATAAATTTGAAAACATGGGTGCGCAGCTTGTCAAGGAAGTTGCCACAAAGACAAATGACGTGGCAGGTGACGGTACTACTACTGCAACTCTTCTCGCACAGGCAATTATAAGGGAAGGTATGAAGAACGTTGCCGCAGGCGCAAACCCCATGATTCTTAAAAAGGGTATTGCTAAAGCGGTAGATGCTGCTGTTGAAGGAATCAAGGAAATCAGCCAGAAGATTAAGGGCAAGGAAGATATTGCAAGGGTTGCTTCAATATCCGCAAACGATGAAGTTATCGGAAGCCTTATAGCCGATGCTATGGAAAAGGTAACTAACGACGGCGTTATAACTGTTGAAGAATCAAAGACAATGGGAACAAACCTTGAAGTTGTTGAAGGTATGCAGTTTGACAGGGGTTATGTATCTCCGTACATGATCACAGATACTGAAAAAATGGAAGCAGTTCTTGATGATCCATATATCCTTATCACCGATAAGAAGATAAGCAGCATTCAGGATATACTCCCAGTCCTTGAACAAATAGTACAGCAGGGCAAAAAGCTTGTAATAATAGCTGAAGACGTTGAAGGCGAAGCTCTTGCAACTTTAGTTGTGAACAAGCTTAGAGGCACATTTACATGTGTGGCTGTAAAAGCTCCCGGCTTTGGTGACAGAAGAAAAGCAATGCTCCAGGATATAGCAATTCTTACCGGCGGCGAAGTTATAACCGAAGAGCTTGGCTTGGATCTTAAGGAAACAAAAATCAATCAGCTCGGTAGGGCTAGACAGGTTAAGGTTCAGAAAGAAAATACTATCATTGTTGATGGTGCGGGAAGCCAGGCTGAAATCAAAAAGAGAATTGCATCAATCAAATCCCAAATTGAAGAAACCACTTCGGATTTCGACAGAGAAAAGCTCCAGGAAAGACTTGCGAAGCTTTCGGGCGGCGTAGCAGTAATCCAGGTTGGTGCTGCAACTGAGACTGAAATGAAGGAAAAGAAATTAAGAATAGAAGATGCTCTTGCTGCAACAAAGGCTGCAGTTGAAGAAGGTATCGTATCAGGTGGAGGTACTGCTCTTATCAATGTTATCCCGAAGGTTAAAAAGCTTCTGGATACAACCTCCGGAGATGAAAAGACAGGTGTTCAGATTATCGTAAGAGCGCTTGAAGAGCCAGTCAGACAGATTGCTGCAAATGCAGGCCTTGAAGGTTCTGTTATTGTAGAAAAAATCAAGAGCAGCGAAATGGGAATCGGCTTTGACGCATTGAATGAAAAATATGTAAATATGATCGAGGTTGGTATAGTTGACCCTGCGAAGGTTACAAGGTCAGCTCTCCAAAATGCTGCTTCAGTAGCTTCAATGGTTCTCACCACTGAAAGCGTGGTTGCAGACAAGCCTGAAAAAGAGCCACCAATGCCAGCTGGCGGAATGGGCGGCGGAATGGGCGGAATGTACTAAGCCGGAAGCTCGAAGCGAGAAGCTAGGATTGGATGCTTAAAAATGACAATATAATCAAGAAAGGCTTACAGGTATATATCTGTGAGCCTTTTTTTTTGGTACTTCCAATCTGCCCGTTTTAGGTATAAAATATATTAAAGTACTAATGCGGAGGGCATAAAATGGATGTATTTATTGAGAAAATAGTTGCGAAGAAGAAAAAGCTTGAAGATAACCTGATAGTCGGCGGGTTGATACTTGCAGGATTTGCTGCAATTATTGCGGTCTTTTCCGTACCTGTGCTGGCAGGACTCGGACCTTTGCTTGCAGGGGCAATAATTTTTGGAGTTTTTTATCTTTCAAAATCAAGAAATATCGAATTTGAATATGCTGTTACCAATGGAGAACTGGACATTGACAAAATCATAGCGCAAAGAAAAAGGAAAAGAATCTTCAGTGCAAACTGCAAGGATTTTGAGATCGTGGCAAAGGTTCAGAGTGAACATTATAACGAAAGCATTAAGCAGACAGCGGGCAAGATAGATGCTGCGTCATCCATCGACTCACCGGGCACTTATTTTGCACTTCTTAATTACAAGGGTGTCAGAACCGTTGTTTATTTTGAACCGGATCAGAGGATGCTGAACGCCTTTAAGACTTTTAATCCCAGAAAAGTTTACGAATAGAAAAAGAAAAACTGTTATTCCTGAGAGCATTTCTTCCGATATATAAATCGGTTTTGTCTGTTGTTTTAATTTTTTAACTATATATTTCGACAAATATCATAAATTGGGTGAATGGTTATGGATTTAGCGACACTTATTGGAATTGCTGCGGGAATGGTGTGCCTGGTTGTATCAATACTGCTGGGCGGAAGTCTTCTGGATTTTTATGATACCCCTTCGGTATTTATTGTTATAGGAGGCGGCATGGCCTCTGTGCTGATCAGCTATAGAATCAGCGAAATTGCAAAGGTTATGAAGGTTGTAATTAAAGCGTTCATATCAAAAGAGGCTGATACGGAGTCTACAATAAATATGCTCGTAAAAATGTCGGACAAGGCTAGAAGAGAGGGGCTGCTTGCGCTGGAAGCAGACCTTGAGACAATTGACGACAATTTTATTAAGCAGTCCCTTCAGATGGTTGTTGACGGTATCGAAACCGAAGTAATAAGAGAGTACATGGATCTGGAAATTCAAAATATTCAGATGCGTCACGGCAAAGGCCAGTCCATATTTAAGACCATGGGAGCGTTGTTCCCGGCTTGGGGTATGATAGGAACACTTATAGGGCTCATAAACCTGCTAAAGGCTTTAAATGATCCTTCAAAGATTGGTCCCGCCATGGCGGTAGCTTTGATAACCACCTTTTACGGAAGTGTAATTGCCAACTTTGTATGCATACCTATCGCAAACAAATTAAAGCTTAAGAGTGATGAGGAAATCAGAATAAAAGAGATGATTATAGAGGGTATTGTGTCTATTCAAGCCGGAGAGAATCCAAGGATTATGGAGCATAAGCTCAAGCTGTTCCTTCCTCCTGACAGAAGGAATCGTGCGGCAGCTCAGGCTGGTGAAAAAGCGGAGGCATAGAAGCTTAGTGTTGGAGGTGTGTTATGGCAAGAAAGAAAATTGAAGCAGAGGAATCAGGCGGAGCTCCCGAGTGGATGACCACCTATAGCGACCTTGTAACATTATTGCTTACCTTCTTTATACTTTTGTTTTCCATGGCGGTACTTGACAAGCAAAAGTTTCAGGAAGTGGCTTTTTCATTGAAATCAAGCCTGACTCATAAGAGTAATGGAGAAATGTTTATGGATAATACCGGCAAGGAAATATTTTCTGTTATGGATCAGGTAAATGTTGCAGATTCTGATGAAAATTCTCAGAAAAATGATGACGTGAGTAAAAATACTTCAAGCGGTGATAGCAAAGAAAAAATCGAAAAAATGATAAAGGACTTCCAAAAGGCCATCGATGAGCTTAAGCTCAATGACCTGGTCAAGGTTTTGGAGGAGGATGAGCAAGTCATTCTTCGTGTTGATTCTGTCGTTCTGTTTGACCTAGGAAGCGCAGACATAAAGGAATCCGGGAAGGTGGCCTTACAAAAGCTCAGCGAGGTGCTCAAAAGTGTTAATAATGAAATAATTGTTCAGGGTCATACAGACAATATTCCCGTAAATACTTATCTATTTCCGACAAATTGGGAGTTATCCACGAAAAGGGCAACCAACGTTGTTCTGTTTTTGGTCAACAACTGCGGATTGAAGCCCACAAAGCTTACCGCTACCGGCAACGGGGAGTTTAAACCAATAGCACCCAATGATTCCGACCAGAACAGGCAAAAAAACAGGCGTATTGATATACTGATCCAGAAGTAAATAAGGCGTGGGGACACTTTTCACTTTAGCAGGAAGTTTTTCATAATAATGAGGAGTGTCCCCCATTTTTTCATCTCCCATTATTATTGACAGAATATCCATATTGATATAAAATTCATTTTAAAATTATTTCAGATATTACCGCAAATGGCGATATATATTGTACCTAGGAGGATAAATATGGCGTACTATTACAATGAGCCATCACGAACATTTAATGAATATCTGCTTATACCAAACCTTACCACAAAGGATTGTACCGTGGACAATGTGTCCCTTAAGACACCAATAGTCAAATTCAGGAAGGGAGAGACGCCTTCTCTTGAGATAAATCTGCCTTTTGCTTCAGCAATTATGCAGGCTGTATCTGATGACGGCATGGCTATAGCGCTTGCAAGAAGCGGAGGCATATCTTTCATATTTCAGTCCCAATCGGTAGAAAGCCAGGCAGAGATGGTTCGCCGGGTAAAAAAGTATAAATCCGGCTTTGTTGTCAGTGACTCAAATTTGAAACCGGATGCCACATTAAAAGATGTAGTCGAATTAAAAGCAAGAAGGGGTCACTCTACCATGGCTGTTACGGAAGACGGCTCTCCGACAGGGAAGCTTCTGGGCATTGTTACCAGCAGGGACTACCGTTTGAGCAGGACTCCTCTGGACAAGAAGGTCAGTGAGTTTATGACGCCCTTTTCATGTCTTATATACGGCACGGAAGGTATTACCCTCAAGGAAGCCAATGACATGATTTGGGATCACAAGCTAAACTGTCTTCCTATTGTTGATAAGAATCAGAATCTGGTATATCTCGTATTCAGAAAGGACTACGACAGTCATAAGGAGAACCCACTTGAGCTGCTGGATTCCAATAAAAGGCTGATTACAGGCGCTGGAATCAATACCAGAGACTATAAGGACAGAGTGCCTGCCCTGGTGGATGCCGGTGCGGACATACTTTGCATAGACTCGTCCGACGGGTACAGCGAATGGCAGAAAGAAACTCTTGAATGGATTAAAAAGGAATATAACGGGGAAGTAAAGGTCGGAGCAGGAAACGTAGTTGACAAGGAAGGCTTTTTATATCTGGCAGAAGCAGGAGCAGATTTTGTAAAGGTTGGAATTGGGGGAGGCTCCATTTGTATTACACGTGAGCAAAAGGGAATCGGCAGAGGACAGGCATCTGCGGTTATTGAAGTTGCAGCCGCCAGAGATGAATACTACAAGAAAACAGGGATTTATGTGCCGATATGCTCTGACGGGGGCATTGTGCATGATTACCATATGACGCTTGCTCTGGCAATGGGAGCAGATTTTGTAATGCTTGGCAGATACTTTGCAAGATTTGATGAAAGCCCCACAAGGAAGCTTAAAATAGGAGCAAATTATGTTAAGGAATATTGGGGAGAGGGCTCCAACAGGGCAAGAAACTGGCAGAGATACGATATGGGGGGCTCACAGAAGCTTGAGTTTGAGGAAGGCGTGGATTCATACGTTCCATACGCCGGAAAGCTAAAGGATAACCTTGATATAACCGTAAGCAAAATAAAGGCAACCATGTGTACTTGCGGAAGCAAGTCTATTAAGGAGCTACATGAAAATGCCCGGATTACACTTGTATCAGCGACAAGCATCATAGAGGGAGGAGCTCATGATGTTATCCTAAAGGACAGCGACAGGTCTTCATAGACCTGTCTTTTCTTTTGATATGCCCTTTGCATGCATATTTTAAAACCATATTAAATAGTATATATTACTATTTATATTGTAAAAGGGTATCAAGATGGGAAACTTTTCGTTGATTGTATATAAGAAGGAGTCTGCACGGCCAAGCTTGCTTTCAAAAGTGCTTGAATCATTTAAAAAGGAGAGATTTGAAGATTATACGCAGGAAATCAGTCTTTCGGAAAACTGCAAAGGCTTTTTAGTCACATTGCCTTATGGATATGAAAAGCTTCATGAATTGAGAAAAGGAGAGATTTTGAGGTTTAAGAATTATATGGACAGCCTGGTTAGGGACAAAAGCCTGGAAAATGTAATATTGACTGAAAAGCTTGAACATTTAGATTGGCTGAAGGATTTTAAAGGACAAAAATACAACGGACAGACACTTTATCAAGCCCTTTTGGTATATATATTGATTGAAATATTTTCCGGCAGAGGTATAAAAATAGGCGGTCTGGATATTGCCGTTGTCCATGGACAGAATAACAGGGTGCTCTTTGAAATTGTAGGTATGCTTGCTTCAGATATTAAATATTTAACTGTTATATCTGACAGAAAACAAGAACTGGAAGAAGAAATGGAAAGAATTTATTCCGATACCGGACTTTCTGTTGGAATAACGGAAGATTGCAGAAGCGGTCTGAAAAATGCCGATGTTATTATAAATCTTGGAAATTTAGGGGGAATGGGTATTAATTCCAGGATAAATCCCAAAGCATTAATTATAAATTTTTGCCAGGTTGATTCCGATAAAGCTTTTGCGGAGAACACAATAATAAATAGTGTAGAGATAAAGTTTCCCAAGTCGGGAGCAGGAGAGACCAAGGAAATTGCGGGAGAATTTTTTGGCAGTCTTCAGCTGGCTGAGATAATCTTGATGCACAAGATTTCCGGCGAAGCACAAAACAGCGTGCTAAAAAAGCTTGCTCATGAATTCCGGAAGGACGGATATGCAATTTCCGGTTTTGTTGGAAGAAGGACATTGATTAAAACAAAAGGCATAATGGTTGGCAAATGATGCAATAAATGGAACTTGCGTATGTTAGACTCTTCTTGACAATGAATACTTTTGTATTCTATAATTATTTAAAATTGCTTATAGAGTATTTTAAGCGTGAAACTACTTAATTCGACATTTAGAGACAAATTATTAGACGTATGTATTATAAAGCTTTAAATGCATATAATTATCATCACAAAAAATTGTAAAGGAGAGGCTCCGAATGACTAACAACAAGGAAGTCATATTGACTTACGAGGGCTTGAAAAAGTTGGAGGAAGAACTTGAGTATTTAAAGGGAGTCAAGAGAAGAGAGGTAGCCGAACGAATCAAGCAGGCTCTTGCCTTTGGCGATATATCTGAAAATTCCGAGTATGACGAAGCAAAAAACGATCAGGCTCAAATGGAAGGCAGAATTGTCGTTTTGGAAAATATGCTGAAAAACGCAAAGGTTATTGATGAAGATGATGTAAGGACTGACACTGTTAGTCTTGGCTCCAAGGTTAAGCTTCTTGATCTTGAGTTTGATGAGGAAGTAGAGTATTATATTGTCGGCTCTACCGAAGCAGACCCAACCAAGTTTAAAATATCAAATGAATCACCGGTGGGAAGTGCGCTTATGGGTAAGAAAATCGGTGAAATTGTTGAGGCAGCCGTTCCTGCCGGAGTGATTAAGTTTAAAATATTGGAGATTCATAAATAATATGTTGTAATTAGCTTTGGAATTAATATATAATTGTTTTTAGTACAACAGTTTATGCTAAGAATAGTGTAAACTGTTGATTTTATGTAAGAGGACACTGCAAAGAGAACAGATATCAGAGAACAGAAGATAGCATGTCATTGGAGCAGTTCTTGTTTTTTACTGATATTTAACTTTCGGTGTAAAAGTTGCCTTTTTATTTGGGAGGAACAAAAGATATGTCGGAGAATTTGGAAAACAACCAGGAGTTACAGGATTTAAATGAAATTTTAAGAGTAAGAAGGCTTAAGCTTTTGGAGCTGCAGCAGCAAGGCAAGGATCCCTTCAAGATTGTCAAATATGATGTAACTCATCATACAGCATATATATTGGAAAACTTTGACCGTATGGAAGGTCAGCAGGTATCGCTGGCCGGAAGGCTCATGTCAAAGAGAGGCATGGGCAAAGCAAGCTTTTGCGACCTTCAGGACAGAGATGGCAGGATACAGCTTTATGTGAAAATTGATGAAATCGGTACTGAAAATTATGAAGATTTTAAAAAATTTGACATAGGGGATATTGTAGGAGTAAAGGGTGAGGTATTCAGGACGCATAAGGGCGAAATATCAATCAAAGCAAGCAGCATCACCCTGCTGTCAAAGTCTCTTCAGCTGCTTCCCGAAAAATGGCACGGTTTGAAGGATACAGAACTAAGATACAGACAAAGATATGTTGATCTTATTGTAAATCCGGAAGTAAGAAAAACCTTTATTATCAGAAGCAAAATAATTGGCGCAATCAGGAAATACCTTGACAACAGGGGATTCTTGGAGGTGGATACTCCTCTGCTTAACACAATAGCAGGAGGAGCGGCTGCCAGACCCTTTGTTACGCATCATAACACGTTGGATATAGACCTGTTTTTAAGAATTGCTCCGGAGCTGTACTTGAAGAGACTCATAGTAGGCGGCCTTGAGAGAGTCTACGAGTTGGGCAGAATGTTCAGAAATGAGGGAATGTCACCCAAGCACAACCCCGAATTCACAATGATGGAAGTGTATGAGGCTTATACTGACTACAAGGGGATGATGGAGCTTGCTGAGAACATGGTTTCTACAGTAGCACAGGAGGTGCTTGGCACAACAAAGGTTACCTACCAGGGCCAGGAAATTGATTTGACTCCTCCTTGGAACAGAATGACTATGACGGAAGCTGTCAAGAAATACTCTGGAATTGACTTTGATCTTGTTTCGGGAGATGAAGAGGCCAGAAACATAGCTAAAGAAAAAAAGGTGCATATCGATGGGAAGCCGACCAAGGGTGAGGTTTTAAACCTTATGTTTGAAGAGTTTGCTGAGGAGCATCTCATTCAGCCGACTTTTATTTATGATTACCCGGTTGAAGTCTCTCCTCTTACAAAGAGAAAGCCTGACAGGCCTGAGCTCACTGAGAGGTTTGAAATATTCATTACTGGCAGAGAGATGGGCAACGCATACTCTGAACTGAATGACCCTATTGATCAGAAGGAGAGATTTGTCAGTCAAATGAAGAAGAGGGAAGCAGGCGATGAGGAAGCAAACATGATGGACGATGATTTTATTAATTCACTGGAATACGGCATGCCTCCAACGGGTGGACTGGGCATAGGTGTTGACAGGCTTATAATGCTGCTGACTGATTCATATTCCATCAGGGACGTGCTGCTGTTCCCAACAATGAAACCTATTAAATAAGCAATTACAGGGGGGATTGATATGCAGGACCTTAGGAATGCATACGAAATCCTTGGGGTCAAAGAGGGCGCAGACAAGGATGAAATAATAAAAAGATATGATATTCTTTTGAAAAAGATAAGGATCAGTAAGGCAAACGGCGAGGATCCCGGGATAAACATTGACGAAATAAATAAAGCTTATAACACACTTATGGGATACAGTACCGGAGAGCCTGAGGAAAGAGAACTGCCTCCAAGCAACACTTTATCAGGCTACTTGTTCAAAATGATGGGAATAGACGAATACAAAGCCAGAAACTTTCTCTATTATTATAAGTTTCACATTATAGCTGTGCTGGCATCAGTGCTTTTAGCAGGGTATTTTGTTTATTCCATAGTGAACAGGGTTGAGCCTGAGCTAAGCATTGTTGTTGCAGGTGACCTTTATATCCAGGACACAGAGGATTTGAGACAAAAATTCAAAGCAGAGCTGCCTGAATTAAATGAAATCAGCCTGGATCATATTATACTTTCAGAGAAGCTGGACGGGCAACAGGCCTACGCAATGCAGATGAAATTGGTAACACTTATGGCTGCTGGAGATATTGATGTTTTCATACTTGACAGAGAGAACTTTAACAAGTATGCCAAGTCAGGAGCATTTATGAGTCTGGACTCCATGGTGAACGAACTGGGAATAGACAAAAATGATAATAAGGATTTCATATTGAAAGCGGGCGAGAACGAGGAAGAGCATTTATATGGTTTTGATGCCAGCAACAGCAAATTGCTGCAGGATATAAAGAGTATTGACGAAAAAAAAATAGCAGCTCTCAAGGTAAACTCAAAGCATATGAATAATGCACTAAAGTTTTTAAAGCTTTTACAAAAATAATTGTGCATAGCAGGAGGGGGAAACTATGTCGGGTGAGTTGAAATTAAGACAGGAAAACAAGCAAGAGGGGACATGCATTTATATATCAGGTGAAGTTGATATTTATTCATCCCAAGGGCTTAAGGAAAAGCTATATGAAATTGTTGATTCTTCAGAAAAGGATATAATATTTGACTGCTCTGAGCTGAACTATATTGACAGCACTGGGCTGGGGATATTTGTCGGCGCTCTCAAAAAGGCAAAGCAGAATAATAAGAGAATAATAATCACCAAGCTTAAGGAAAACATCAAGAAGCTATTTGTAATTACCGGCCTTGACAAGGTGTTTGTTATCGAGGAGTGAAAATATGGATTGTATTGAACTTTTACTGCCATTGAAGGCAGAGTATGTAAGCTTGGCCAGATTGGCGGTATCGGGCGTTGCAAACAGAATGGGCTTTGATATAGAAACCATAGAAGATATAAAGGTAGCTCTTGCTGAAGTCTGCAACAAGCTTGTTCAAAAGGGAAGCAATTCTGTACAAAGCTACAAAATAGTATTCAATGTTTCTGTGGACAAGCTGAATATTGTATTCGATTGTGAAGACAAGTCACTAAGGTGTATTTTTGAGGGTGAGGGCGAGAAATTGGGAGTTTCAATAATTAATGCCCTTATGGATGAGGTTGAGTTCTGCAGCAATAACAGTTATCTGATGTCTATGTCTATAGCGCTAAAAGGGGACAGCTAGATATGGGGCGGGAATTGGAAAAAGTAGAAAGCTACAGTGCCAATGATTCAAATGATGAGTTGTTTATAAATTACCGAAATGATCCAAGTGCTGCAAATAGAAACCTGATTGTCAGCAAGTATCTTTATCTTGCTGACATTATCTCAAAGAAATTTGTGAACAGGGGCATAGATTTTGAAGATTTGTATCAGGTCGCTTCAATAGCCCTTATTAAGGCTGTTGAACGATATAGCCTTGATAAGGGAGTAAAATTTGTCAGTTTTGCAACACCAACCATAATTGGAGAAATAAAAAGATTCTTCAGGGATAAGGGCTCTGTTATAAGAATCCCAAGGCGGATTTATGAGATATACCAGAAGGTTAATCATGCAAGGGAATTCCTTTCTCAGGAGCTTCACAGGGCCCCGAGGATTGATGAGGTGGCAAAATACCTGAATATCAGCGAAGAAAGTGTAATTGAAATTATTGAATCCGGCAATGCTTACAATCTTCAGTCATTTGACCAGAATGTTTATTCTGACGATGACATTGAGCTGCATGAAACTATAGGATCTGAGGACGGGTCTTTCGAACGTATTGAAAACAGAGACTTCCTTGAAAAAAGTCTGGATAAATTCAACGATGCTGAAAAAGAATTTATCAGGCTTAGATATTTCGGCAACAGGACTCAGAAAGAGATTGCGGATAAATTAGGTGTATCGCAAATGTACGTATCCAGGCTGGAGAGAAAGATACTGGAGAAGTTCCGTACAATTTTAAGAAAATAAATTCGTCTTTGATTTCTGTTGTTTACGATAAAGCTTATGTGGGTATTGTATTCATATAAATACTTTATAAGGCGGAAATTGATGTGGGAACTATAAAAGTATTCAAATGCAGCATCCGAAGCGGTGTTGACAATATATGTCCTGCGGTTAAAGAAGTAATACGCTATCTTGAAGATATATATGGATTGATTGATGACAGCAGTGTTTTTGAACTTAAGGTAATATTAAGTGAGCTTATATCAAATGCTGTAAAGCATGGAAATAGAGAGAATTATAATAAAGAGGTCAAGGTGCGTGCCGGTGTTACCAACGACGGAAAAGTTTTTATTAGCGTTGAAGACGAGGGCGAAGGCCATGACTATAATACATTTGCAATGAAGGCTTCCATGTCGGCTCATCAAGAATGTGATATTTTTGATATGAAGGAAACAGGAAGAGGTATACTCATTGTAAACAAGCTGTGTGATAGAGTTAAGTTTAATAAAAAGGGGAATAAGGTTGTAATATTGAAAAGCTTGCATTAGAAAATGACAATAACGGCTTTCCAGAGCATTTTGCATATAAATGCATAAGGTGATCGGAGAAGAGTATCTTACTTGTTTTTTATAAAATAAATAAGATGCTTTTTTATTTTTCAAAAAAAGTGTTGACAAAGGTCGGACGGCGTGATAACATATAAAAGCTGCTCCGCGAGAGCGGAGTGAAGTTGGACCTTGAAAATTAAACAGTGTAAGAGTAAAGGAACTCGAACAATAATTTGAGTAACTTGCGAACTTAAACAAGTCAGTAAGTTTATGAAATGAGCTAACAAATTTTCAAATATAAATTGAGAGTTTGATCCTGGCTCAGGACGAACGCTGGCGGCGTGCCTAACACATGCAAGTCGAGCGGAGATTGCAGCAATGTAATCTTAGCGGCGGACGGGTGAGTAACGCGTGGGCAACCTGCCTCATACAGGGGGATAACACAGGGAAACTTGTGCTAATACCGCATAATATATCTGGGTGGCATCACTTGGATATCAAAGGAGCAATTCGGTATGAGATGGGCCCGCGTCCGATTAGCTAGTTGGCGGTGTAACGGACCACCAAGGCGACGATCGGTAGCCGAACTGAGAGGTTGATCGGCCACATTGGGACTGAGACACGGCCCAGACTCCTACGGGAGGCAGCAGT
>JAOACY010000009.1 GCA_026417615.1 Clostridia bacterium | reverse complement strand
TTAGATAAGCCACTATTGGAAACGAGTTTGTGCAAGCGTACCGGTTGTGTGTTTTGCGGTTTTGGCTGCCATTTGGAGAAGGAGCCAAATAGATTTCAAAGGCTGAAGGTAACCCATCCAAAGCTATGGGAGTATTGCATGAAGCCTTTCGAAATGGGAGGTCTGGGTATGATGCCAGTATTGCTTGCTTACGGTGTAAAAATCGAATAAAGGAGCTTGTGTTATGGAAGAACATATTCCAATTAGGCAGGAACACTATGAAAAGGCTTCACACCTTTTAGGGAAACTCTTTGAAGTTAACTCAGACATTACAGAACAGATAAACCTCTGCATACAGCGTTATGGAGCAGATAATTTTTTTAACAACCTTGAAGCTTTTGGTTTTTCTTCAGCTGTTTTGAAAAAATTACAGGCTGTCCGAATGGTGCTGTATGGTATGGGTGAGGAAACAATGAAGGATATGCAAAAAGATAGCTCTCAAATATGGAAGCATAATAAGCCGGAGGGTGGTGAAGGTGTATGAAAAAAAGCTATGACGAGTCTTATACCTCCAGTTTCATTAAAGGCATTACCCAGCTTACAGGAATTGCGGAAAGCAAGCTGAAAAAATATGCAGCGGAAAACAATATTTTTAATGTTCTGGAGCATCCCAATACTATTGACCCCAACAAAACGCAGCTTGAAAAAATTAATGTCCTCAACGAATTTATATCTACATATAGACTTCTTAAGCTGCAGGAGAACGAAAGCAAGCTTACACTGAATTCTTCCAAGCTGGCTGGAGAATACTTTGTGTCCATATTGGGAGGGATTAAGGACAAGGAAAAATTCATGGCAGCTTTTCTTGATAACGGCAACAACATTATTGAAACAAGGACATTTTCCGAAGGGAGCATAGGGGAAGCAGTTGTTTATCCAAGGACGATACTGAAAACAGCCCTTGATTGCGACTGCAAAGCGGTTATCCTGGCACACAATCATCCTGGTGGAAGCCTCAATCCTTCCATTCAGGACAGAGATGTCACACAAAAGCTGGTTTCAATTTTTTCACCACTTGAAATTAGTGTAATAGACCATATCATTGTTGCCAATATCCAGTATCAATCCATGGCAGAACAAGGCATAATGCCACAGCCGTCCAATCATGTGAGCTATGATGCTGTGAAACTATCTGACAGTAATGCGCTAAAGGAAACGGATTATAGCAAAGACCTTTATGAGCATGGAGAAACAGATCTACCTGACCTTGATTTTTTTGAACAAGACGTGGAGGATGAGGAGGAATGGGAACTGTGAAGAGCTATTAATAATAAGGAAAGGAGGCTCCCTATGGCAAAAAAGGATAAGCAGCAGGATGAAAAAATCACCACCTCTATTTACCTTACAAAGCAGATGTGCGATGAAATTGATAAAAAGGCCGACCGTGAGCACATCTCCCGTAACGAGCAAATCAGAAAGTATATCGAAAAGGGACTTTCCATTGAAAGCTATGAGGAAAACATCGACCTTATCACTTCTATTATCCACGAGGAAATCGACGCATCCATAAAAGCACTGGGCAATCGTTTAGCTGCTATGATTAACCGTATGACCATCATATCTGCTGCGGGATATTATGCCAACATTGCCTTGATTGCCGATCTTATCGACATCGACCGCTATTCCTCCTTTGAAAAGATTGAACGTATTGCACGGAAACGTGCACTTGCTTACGCCAACATGAAAAGCGGAGATGCTCTTAATGCTTTTATGGATGACGAAGAAATGAAAAAGGCAGTTAAGGAAATCAAGGGAGGAAACCCGGCTTATGTCGATTTTGATGTATAAGCAGCGGTTTAGAAACCCCAATTACCGGAAAACTCCTAAATGCAATTATGCCCATATTGGGTATATAGCTACCCGCCCCGGTGCCTCTAAAAATGAGGGGATGCGACATGGACTTTTCGGAAAGCTGTCACCGGGAGAGTTGAAGGAATTTGAAACCTGGCAGGAGGTGGCAAGAGAAGTAAGGGAACTCTCTTATAAAAAGGTGAACATTTTCCGCAGTATTATCTCATTTGCTCCGGAAACCGCTGCTGAATTAGGACTGAAGGATCATAAAGCATGGGAGCAGTACGTAGAACGGCATATCCATACGATTGCACAGCGAAACGGAATCAGCAGGAAAAACCTGTCCTGGGTATGTGCCCATCACAATGAACAGAGCCATCCCCATATCCATGTTGTATTCTGGGACAAAAATCAGAGAGTGATGAAAAATTTTGTTCATCCTCAAGTGGGAGACGGTATCCGAATACAGCTTATAAAAGATACCTTTCAGGATAAAATCCAACAGTATTTAAGGGCAAAGGACAAAGCCAAAGGTGATATTAAAGCCTTTACCGATGAAATGGTTACCGAATTTGACGAGTATGTAAAGGCAGCCCACCCGAAGGAGTACAGGCAGCTTAAAGAACTTGTGGGACGGATTGATGAGGACGAGTTGGGCACAGCCTCGCTGAATGGTATTCTGGGAGATACCGATTTGACTCCAATGGTTTCCCTGCTGTTTGAGCTGAGGGAGAAAATGCCCAGGAAAGGGCGCCTGTTCTATAAGCTATTGCCTGCGGAAGCCAAAGCTGAGGTAGATAACTTTGTTGAGGAATTAAAAAATACCAGTAAGCATATACAGAACCTAATCGCAGACTATGCTGACAGTAAGTGTGCCATGGCAATGCTCTATGATTCCGATCCGCAAAATATTGAAACATACAGGCAGAAAGCCATAGGTGAAGCAGACAAACTGATTGCCAATAAAATCCTTGGTGTAATAAAGACTTTGCTTAGCAAGGAGAAAGAGGTTAAGGACTTTGAGTACACAGAGTCCAGACGACACTATTATACCGAGCAGCTGCTCTGTGAAATACTGATTATGTTGGAAGAAAACATTGTAAATCTTGATATGGAGTATGACGA
>JAOACY010000114.1 GCA_026417615.1 Clostridia bacterium | reverse complement strand
CAGTCTTTTTGTTACGGCTACGGTATTGGGAAAATAGAGGGGACAACCAATAATAAGGTGTTCTTGTAATCTTTTTTACGGTTTTATAGCTTTTAGGTATTTAGTTATTGACAGTGAATGAAAGCGTTGATAAAATTATTTACAATTATACTTTAAAAGCTATGATGGAAAAAAGATATGCTCATATTGCTCAAAGAGAGCCGGTGGTTGGTGCGAACCGGTACATGGGGCATATGTATGACTCCTTCCGGAGCCGCATCATTGAATTGTATGTAGATGGTGACGTTGACTGCGTTAAGGTCTGGGTATATTGTTTCAATGATACCCGCTGAGAATACATCCGCAAGGGCGTATTGAATCAGGGTGGAACCACGGAGAGTACATAATCCCTTCGTCCCTGTAGTGTTGCTACAGGCTCGAAGGGATTTTCTATTACAATGAGGGGATGTCAGCTATGAAGCTAACTGGGGCTCAAGCAATAATAAAGGCTTTGGAACTGGAAAAGGTAGATATAATATTCGGATATCCCGGGGCGGCAATATGTCCTTTTTACGATAGTCTTTTGGATTCCGCCATTACCCATGTGCTCACCCGCAATGAGCAGGGGGCGGCTCACGCAGCCAGCGGATATGCCCGTGTTACAGGAAAGACAGGGGTTTGCGTTGCAACTTCGGGGCCGGGGGCGACAAACCTCATTACCGGCATCGCAACGGCGTATATGGATTCAATACCCATGGTTGCTATTACAGGACAGGTGTCTTCTGAGCTGATAGGAAGAGACGTCTTCCAGGAGGCTGACATCACGGGAGCCACTGCTCCGTTTTGCAAGCATAATTATCTTGTAAAGGATGCAAAAGCCCTGCCAAGGATAATTAAAGAAGCCTTTCATATTGCCTCCACAGGAAGGCCGGGGCCGGTGCTTATCGACATACCGATTGACGTGCAAAACAAGGAAATAAGCTTTGCATATCCTGAGAGTATTGATATAAAAGGTTATAAGCCAACTTATAAAGGACATTCTCTGCAAATCAGGAGGATTGCAGACGCTATAGCCAAAGCAAAAGCACCGGTGATTTGCGCAGGCGGAGGAGTGATTAATGCCAATGCAGCCGAGGAGCTTATCAAGCTGGCCGAGAAGCTGCGTATACCTGTGACGACAACACTTATGGGTATCGGGGCAATCCCTGCGGACCATGAGCTGAGCCTGGGGATGCTGGGGTCCCATGGCGTATATTCCGCAAATTATGCCCTGCATAATGCGGATCTTGTAATAATAATGGGGGCAAGGGTTGCGGACAGGGCTATAGGAACAGCGAGCAAAATCGCTGAAAAGGCAAAAATCGTCCATATAGATATTGACCCCGCTGAAATTGGGAAAAACATCGGAACCTCAATACCGGTTGTGGGAGATGTCAAGCTGATTCTAAAAGAGCTTCTTGAGACTGCAGTCAAGGGAAATGCGGATGAATGGATGGAAAGCATCAAGAGGATTAAGAAGGAGCATCCCCTAAAGCACAGGGATGGAGAAGAAGGCGTGGCGGTTAAGCCCCAATACCTGCTTTCTATGCTTTCGGATATGCTGGATAGGGACAGCATAATTACTACGGAAGTGGGACAAAATCAGATTTGGGCTGCGAACCACTTCAAAGTCAAGAAGCCTAGGACATTTATCAGTTCGGGTGGAATGGGGACCATGGGATACGGCTTGCCGGCGGCAGTCGGAGCCAAATTCGGCGCACCAAGGCAGAAGGTTGTTGCGGTTTGCGGGGACGGAAGCTTCCAGATGTCCATGAATGAGCTGGGAACTATCAAGCAGCACAAGCTTGGAGTGAAAATAATAATTTTTAACAACTCAAGACTGGGCATGGTAAGAGAGCTGCAGAAAAACAGATACTGCGGCAGGTATTCGCAGGTTTTTCTGGAAGACAACCCGGATTTTGTCAAGCTTGTTGAGGCATACGGCTTTACAGGGGAGCGCATTGATTCCGATTCTCAGGTAAGGGATGCTCTGGGAAGGTTTCTTGCGGATGACAGGCCGTATTTGCTGGAATGCATCGTTGACCCGGAAGAGCCTACTTTATAGTTGACAATTTAAGAGCTCAGGATGACAATAAAAATATCATGAATTAATTATGTGGAGGTATTAAAATGGCAAAGCATACTCTATCCGTTTTAGTTGAAAACCACCCAGGTGTGCTTTCAAGAGTGGCAGGTCTTTTCAGCAGGAGGGGGTTTAACATTGACAGCCTTGCGGTAGGCGTCACAGAGAACCCCGATATATCCAGGATGACAATTGTTGTCGACGGAGACGACTACACTGTGGAACAGGTAAGCAAGCAGCTTAACAAGCTTATAGATGTTATTAAAATCAAGCAGCTTGACAAGACAGACTCAGTAAGCAGGGAACTGGCTCTGATAAAAGTGGCAGCCACCACTTCAACCAGATCTGAAATTATTCAGATAGTTGAAATATTCAGGGCAAATATCGTGGATGTTTCAAAAAACACCCTCACAATTGAGATTTCCGGAGGATCTTCCAAGGTTGCAGCCCTTGAGGATATGCTAAGGCAGTTCGGCATTAAGGAAATCGTCCGTACGGGTACAATTGCCATTGAAAGAGGCAACAAATATATAAAAGCAAACAATAATGAAGAGGAGTGATTTGCAAGTGGCTAAAATGTATTATGACAGTGATTGCAACTTAGAACTTTTAAAAGGTAAAACCGTGGCGATAATAGGCTATGGAAGCCAGGGGCATGCCCATGCACAGAATCTAAATGACAGCGGAATAAGTGTTGTTGTTGGTCTTCCTGCAACTTCGCAAAGAAGACAGCAGGTTGTAAATGACGGGTTGAAGGTGCTTGATACTGACGAAGCGGCAAAGTCTGCGGATATTGTGATGGTGCTTGTTCCCGACCAGGTGCAGGCGGATGTTTATGAAGCAAGCATCAAGCCATACATGACAGAAGGAAAAGTACTTATGTTTGCCCACGGATTTAACATTACCTTCAACCAAATTGTACCGCCCGCTGACGTAGATGTAATAATGGTTGCGCCGAAGGGGCCCGGCCATACCGTAAGGAGCCAGTACAAGGAAGGAAGAGGTGTGCCTGCGGTTTTTGCGGTGCATCAGAATGCATCAGGAAAGGCAATGGATTATGCTCTGGCATATGCATCCGGAATAGGGGCTGGCAGAGCGGGTATATTGGAGACAACCTTCAGAGAAGAAACTGAGACAGACCTTTTCGGAGAACAGGCAGTTCTCTGCGGAGGCGTTACCGAACTGATGAAAGCCGGTTTTGAAACTCTGGTTAATGCAGGCTACCAGCCTGAAATAGCTTATTTTGAGTGTATTCATGAGATGAAGCTCATTGTGGACCTTATTAATCAGGGCGGATTTGCTTACATGAGGTACTCCATAAGCGACACTGCCGAGTATGGCGATTATATCACCGGTAAAAAGATAATTACGGATGAAACCAGAAAAGCAATGAAGCAGGTTCTTGACGATATACAGACAGGAAAATTTGCATCCAACTGGATTACAGAAAACAAGGCAGGCGGAAGAGCGAATTTCCTGGCAATGAGGAGGAAGGAAGCAGAGCACCAGCTTGAAAAGGTAGGCTCAGAGCTCAGGAAGATGATGAGCTGGCTTAAGAAGTAAGAGAAAATGGTTTGAATTCTGTTAACTGGGTAAAGGATTATTGTTAAACAAGGAGAACAACTCCTTTTAAACAATAATGCCTTTACATTTAACAGAATCCATTCAGAAGACATATAGAGAAGATATTTATGAATATGAGATTGATAGCGGAGGTTGATATTTATGTCCAGACAGATAAAAATACTTGATACCACATTAAGAGATGGCGAGCAGACACCGGGGGTTAACCTTAACCTGCATGAAAAATTGGAGATTGCCCGTCAGCTGGCGAAGCTGGGAGTTGACGTGATCGAAGCCGGTTTTGCCATTGCGTCACCCGGGGATTTCGAAGGAGTGAAGGCAGTAGCGGAATCGGTAAAGGGTGTAAGGGTTTCAAGCCTGTGCAGGTCAGTGGAGAAGGATATTGACAGGGGCTGGGAGGCGGTACGCGGCGCTGAAAATCCCATGCTCCATACTTTTATAGCAACCTCGGAAATCCACCTCAGGCATAAGCTGAAGATGTCTGAAGAAGAGGTGCTGGAAAGGGCTGTAGCAATGGTCAGGTATGCAAAGAAGCTCTGCGGCGAGATTGAATTTTCTGCGGAGGACGCCAGCAGGACCCGTCCGGAGTTCCTTTATAAGGTCTTTGAAGCAGTCATAAAAGCAGGAGCTACTGTCATAAATGTTCCCGATACGGTGGGATACTCAACTCCTGCTGAGTTTGGGAAGCTTATAAAAGGCATCAGGGAGAACGTAAGCAATATCGACAAGGTGGATTTGAGCGTTCACTGCCACAATGACCTTGGCCTGGCTGTTGCAAATACGCTTTCCGCGATGGAAAATGGCGCAACACAGCTGGAGTGTACTGTGAACGGCCTTGGCGAAAGGGCTGGCAACGCAGCCATCGAAGAAATTGTAATGGGAATCAATACGAGAAAGAATTTCTATGGTGTAAGCCATAATATAGACACAACTCAAATATACAGGACCAGCAAGCTGGTAAGCAGCCTTACCGGTGTAATTGTGCAGCCGAACAAGGCCATTGTAGGCGCAAATGCTTTCGCCCATGAATCCGGCATTCATCAGCACGGTGTTTTGGCAGACAAGAGCACATATGAGATAATGACGCCTGAATCCATAGGACTTGCACAGAACAGGATGGTTCTGGGCAAGCATTCGGGACGCCACGCCTTTGAAGACAGGCTGAAGGAAATGGGCTATACATTGGGTGCAGATGAAATAAACAAAGCGTTTGAAATGTTCAAGAACCTTGCGGATAAAAAGAAGAATGTAACAGATCGGGACATAGAAGCTCTCATTGAGGAAAAGGTGTCTGAGGTGCCTGAAATTTTTGAGCTTGAGAGCTTCCAGATCAGCAGCGGCAACAAAGTGGTGTCAACAGCTGCTGTTAGTCTCAGAAAAAACGACAGCGTAATTACCGAAGCGGCTACAGGAGACGGTCCGGTCGACGCCGCCTTTAATGCAATGGAAAGAGCCGTAGGGATAAGCTTTGAGCTTGAATCCTATGGGTTGAATGCCGTAACTGAAGGAAAGGACGCGCTTGGAGAAGTTACTGTGAGGATTTCAAAGGACAGCAAGGTGTTTTTGGGAAGAGGAGTAAGCACTGACATTATTGAGGCAAGTGTCAAGGCTTATCTTAATGCTATAAACAGAGCTATAAGTGAAATAGGAGAAGGTATAATTATTAAGAACTAAGCCGGGAGAGTTTAAAACAGCCTGGCTAACCAGGCTGTTTTTTTTAATATAGCATTTGGAGGGAGGATTGGAATGAAAAAAATATTTATTTATGACTCAACCCTAAGAGACGGAGCACAGGCTCAGGGAATTTCCTTTTCCGTAGAAGATAAGCTTAAGATTGTAG
Source organism: Clostridia bacterium (assembly GCA_026417615.1). Classification (GTDB taxonomy): domain Bacteria; phylum Bacillota; class Clostridia; order Acetivibrionales; family JAFADI01; genus SKW22. Next base: position 43,621 of record JAOACY010000114.1, on the reverse strand, counting down.
AGGCTTTGGATAAGATAGGCATTGACTATATTGAAGCCGGGAATCCCGGCTCAAACCCAAAGGATCTGGAGTTTTTCGAAAGGGTGAAAAAGCTGCAGATTAAAAACTCCAAGCTGGTCTCATTTGGAAGCACTCGCAGAGTAGGGGTGGCTGTGGAGGAAGATGCAAACGTGAAGTCACTGCTGAAAGCGGATACCTCTGCAGTGGCCATATTCGGAAAGAGCTGGGACTTCCAGGTCATTGAAATTCTAAAAACCACTCTTGATGAGAATCTCAACATGATATATGATACAATTGCATACTTTAAAAAGCTGGGTAAAGAAGTAATATATGATGCAGAGCTTTTCTTTGAGGGCTACAAATCAAACCCGGAATATGCTTTGAAAACTCTTAAGGCAGCATTCGATGCAGGAGCTGACAGCCTGGTTCTTTGCGAGACCACAGGCGGGTCTTTTCCGGATGAGATTAGAGAAGCGACTGCAAGATGTGTAAAAGAGTTTAATGTACAAATTGGCATACACTGCCATAACGACAGCGGAATGGCTGTGGCAAACTCTGTTATTGCCGTAGAGGCAGGCGCTTGTCAGGTTCAGGGCACAATAAACGGCTTTGGAGAGAGATGCGGAAATGCAAACCTGTGCGTTATCATACCAAATTTGCAACTTAAGCTGGGTTATAGCTGTATACCTCAAGAAAAGCTGGAAGAAATAACCTCACTTTCGAGATTTGTAAATGAAATAGCTAACGTTGTTCCTGACGAAAGGTCTCCTTATGTCGGGAAATATGCTTTTGCACATAAGGCCGGCATGCATGCAGATGCCATATCAAAAAATCCCAAATCCTATGAGCATATTGATCCGGAATTTGTGGGAAATGAGAGAACCTTTCTGATGTCTGAGGTTGCAGGAAGGAGCGCGGTGCTTAATCTTATAAGGAATGTTGATGACAAGATTACGAAGGATTCTCCCGAGACAAGGAAGATACTAGACAGGCTGAAGGAGCTTGAATATCAAGGCTATCAATATGAAGGAGCCGAAAGCTCTTTTGAAATCGAGATCAGGAAGGCTCTCGGCAGGTATACTCCTTTCTTTGACTTGAGGGAGTTCAAGGTTATTGTCAATGAGCCTTCGCTGGAGGGCAAAAATTCTTCCGCCATGATAAAGATAAAGGTTGACGGAGAGGAAGAGATAACCGCAGCGGAGGGAGACGGTCCTGTCAACGCACTTGACAAAGCCTTGAGAAAGGCTCTGGAAAGATTTTATCCAAGCATAAGGCAGATGAAGCTGACGGATTACAAGGTAAGGGTTCTTGATTCAGAATCAGCTACGGCGGCTAAGGTAAGGGTGCTGATTGAGTCCTCCGACGGAAGGGAAGCATGGACGACAATCGGTGTTTCCACCGACATTATAGATGCCAGCTGGAAGGCGCTTGTTGACTCAATAGAATACAAGCTTTTAAAAGAGAAGGGGCTATAGGCTTGAAGCTTTTCGGAAGGATTGTAAAAGATACGAAGACAGTAAAAGATGCTTTGGCAGAAAATAATGACGATACAGCAGCCTTCAGAGATCGGCTGGAGGAATGCTTTATCAGTTTGTGCGCGGAACTGGATGTTCCGGTGCCGTTGTGGCTGAAGAAAAACACTAAGGAATTTGCCGCATACAGGAGAACCTTCTTTACGCCGGAGCAGTTCCTTGAAGAAGTAACATTTGACAGGCTGGAAATAAGGGTGGAGACGTAACTGGCAGATATTGCGAACAGGTAATGCTTTGCAGCCGGGGTGGCTTAAAAATTTGTGCTACCCCGGTATTTTGCGCACTTTTTACGAAATAATATAGTTGTATTGATAATTTGTCATATGAGGTGACAAATGATAAAATAAAAGCATTACTTAAGATGGCTTCATCCGGGAGAGAATATCATGCAGTTTGCTTCCATAAATGACAGGGTGAAAAGCATAAGAAACGATACAACTGAAATAAACAGGCTTGTAGAGGAATACAAGCCCTTTATTGCCGCCTGCGTGGAAAAAACAACAGGGAAGCATGTCAAATACGGTGAGGATGATGAGCTAAGCATAGCTATGCTGGCATTTGTGGAGGCAATTAAGTCATATAATTTCTTTAAGGGCAATTTTCTCTCTTTCTCCCAGAATGTTATAAAGAGGCGGCTGATAGATTTTTACAGAAAAGAAAAGAAGCATGGCAATGTAGTGTCCTTAAGTGATTATATTGGAGATGACGAGAGCAAGGAAAGGGATCTTAGCGAAGAAAAGTCTGTGGATTTGTATTCACAGGAGGAAATAAGCCGATACAGGAGAATGGAAATTGAGGAGCTTAAAAAAGAGCTTTCCGCATGGGATATTTCCCTTTCAGAGCTGGTTGACGCATCCCCCAAGCATGACAAGACGAGGAAAATGTGCGTGGACATAATCAGATTTATTCTGGTTCAGCCAGAGCTGGTTACTCTTATCAAGAACAAAAAGTACCTTCCCGTGGCAGAAATTGAAAAGAATTTACAAATACCCCGCAAAAAGATAGAAAGAATGCGAAAATATTTATTAGCCGTAATTATAATAAAAACGGGGGATTATCAATATATAAGTGGTTATGTAAATTGGGGGAGATGAAATGAAGGCAGTAGTAATGGAAATACATAATAAGCATGCTGTGGTACTGGACAAACAAGGGTGCTTTATCAAAATTAAAAATACGGGAAACCTGGAAGTTGGCGCTGAAATTGACATTGCTGCCAATGTGTCACGTGTTGGAAGCATGCGAAAGGCTGCGTCAATAGCTGCGGCACTGGTATTCATGCTTGTTGCGGCAGCAGGGGTGTACAGCTATAATATGCCCTACAGCTACGTTAATGTTGATATAAACCCCAGCATAGAGATTACATCTAACATTTTTGACAGAATAATAAGGGTTGAAGCCTTGAACAATGACGGGGAAAAGGTCCTGAACAAGATAGATATCAAAAGCAAGGCTGTAAATGAGGGAATAGCAAAACTGGTGTCGGCTGCCGCAGGCGAAGGATATCTATCGTCAGAAAGCCAGGGGGCTGTTATGCTCACTATATCAGGCATAAGTGATGAAAAGGTAAGCAAGCTGGAGTCTGAGCTGAAGGCTTTGACGGAACAGGAGATAAAAGCCGATAATCTGAAGGCGGAAGTTATTGTAGAAAAAGTGGACATGAAGCAGCACGATGACGCGAAGAAGGTTGGAGTGTCCCCGGGAAAGATGCTTCTTATGGAAAGACTGAAGGAGGTTCAGCCTGAAGCTAAGCTTGAGGAGCTTAAGGACGCACCTGTCAAAGCTATTATGAAGTCAATTAGGGAAGCAAAAAAAGATTATAAAGATAAAAAAGAAGTTAAAGAAAATAAAAATAAAGACAGTAAAAAAATAATGGATAAAATTGAAAAACAGGAAGATACTGAGCAAAAGTGGAGGAATAATTCAATTAAAAATCAGAGTCAGATTAAGGATAAAAATGTAAGCAGCCCTCAAACACAAACTCAAGAAGGCAAAGAAGAAAAGGATAAAAAAGATAATAATAAAGAGCAGCTGAATGAAAACAAGTCAAAGGGAATTGGCCCAAGAAATAAAAATAATAGGAAATAAGTAAGCGTGCAAAGTGGCAAAATATTATAAAAATTAAAAATTACCCCAAAAATCAATCCTGTCCCTCCGAATATATATTCCATAAGAATAATGTAGGAGGGATTTTTAATATGAAAAAAATTCTTTGTATTGCAATATCACTGTTCCTAATGCTGTCAACCTGCTTTACGGCTGTGTATGCAGACAATGGAAAAGAGAAAGGCAAAAATGATCTGGAATACTGGAAGGCTATGCTGAAGCAGTGGCATAAGCACCAGGAGAAAAGAAATGAATACATCAAAGAAATAGTAAAGCTCAAAAGACAGATGAACGAAAAACACAACATAATTTTTATTAACGGAGAGGAATTAATCACTGATGTTCCGCACGTAATAAAGGACGGAAGGACACTTCTTCCTGTGAGAGCAGTAACAACAGCGCTGGGTGCGGATGTACAATGGATTCCCGAGACAAGAACCGCAGTGATTACCAAGGGGACAACCAGAATAGTAATTGCTATGGACAGCAAGATCGTATATGTTAACGGAAAGGCTTATACCATTGATGTGCCTGCAAAATCTGAGAACGGAAGAATTGTAGTTCCTGTTAGGTTCATTGCGGAGATATTCAAGCAAAAGGTTATTTGGGATCCCGATACAGGTTCAATAATAATAGAGGATGACGACAAAGGTGATGATGAAAACAAAGACGAGGATAAGGATGACAGCAATAACAGTACTAACCTGGCATATAACAGGCTGGTAAGCTCATCTTCGGAGTACAGCTCATCTTACAGCGCATGGAAAGCTGTAGATGGAAGAAATTCAACCAAATGGTCAAGCGAGTTCGGAAGCAGCCCCCAATGGATATATGTGGATTTGGGTTCATCGAAAAGCGTAAACAGAATAAAATTAAACTGGGATACGGCTTATGCAAAATCCTACAAAATATATAAATCAAGTGATGCAAGCGGTTGGACTGAAATCTACTCCACCGAAAACGGAGACGGGGGCATTGACAACATAGTATTTGCCTCTACCAATGCCAGATACATAAAGCTTTATGCAACTCAAAGAGCAACACAATACGGGTATTCATTGTGGGAGCTGGAAGTATACGGGCCAGGAGCTGCTGAAGAAATTCAGGGGCGCAAATATGAAGCGGAAAATGCAGTTTTGTCAAATGGGGCAGCTATAAACAACAACCATTCAGGCTACTCGGGAACCGGATTTGTTGATGGGTACTGGAATCAGGGGGCAACGACAACATTTAATGTGAATGTTGAAAAGGCAGGAAAATATGATATAACTTTAAGATATGCGAATGCGGAAGGAAGCAACCGTACCATCAGCATTTACGTTAATGGGAATAAAGTCAAGCAAATTTCACTTTCAAATCTTTCGGGTTGGGACAGCTGGGCAAATGCGACAGAGAGGCTTGACCTAAGAGCAGGAAGCAATACGGTAGCTTATGTTTTCGATTCCGGAGACAATGGCTGCATAAACCTTGATTATATTTATGTAAACATGTTGCAATAAATATCTTCCATGTAATATATTTATTGGATTAATTATAGAATAAAAGATAAATGGCAAAAAAAGCTGGCGGGCATCATGCCCAACCAGCTTTTTTACGCTTCAAACTGTGGTTTTAATACCAGTACGCCAAGCGGTGGAATTTGAAGGGTGACCGAAAAGGGCCTGTTGTGGAAGCTGAGCGGCTCGGCTTTTACACCGCCCATATTTCCGACATTGCTTCCGCCATAGATTTCCGAATCACTGTTGAATATTTCTTCATAGAAAAGATTGTGCGGAACTCCAATACGATAGTCATTATGAGGCAAAGGGGTAAAGTTGCATACGAATACAAGCATGTCACGCCAATCTTTGCCTTTGCGGATAAATGACACTACGCTGTGCTCGTTATCATTGCAGTCTATCCATTCAAAACCCTCATAGCTGAAATCAATTTCATGCAGGGCCTTTTCGCTTTTATACAGATTATTAAGATCTCTTACATAGTTCTGCATTTTTTTGTGCATTTCATAGTCAAGCAGGAACCAGTCCAGGCTTTTCTTATAGTCCCATTCAATAAACTGACCGAACTCACTGCCCATAAACATGAGCTTTTTGCCGGGGTGGCCATACATGAAGCCATAGCTTGCTCTAAGACCTGCAAATTTTTGCCAGTAGTCACCAGGCATTTTGCTCAGCATGGAGCATTTTCCATGTACAACTTCGTCGTGAGATAAAACAAGGATGAAGTTTTCCGAATACGCATACATCATTGAGAAGGTAATCAGGTTTTGGTGATGTTTTCTATATACGGAATCCATACTTATATATTTCAGGAAGTCATTCATCCAGCCCATGTTCCATTTATATGAGAATCCCAAGCCGCCTGCGTAGGGCGGTCTGGAAACCTGAGGCCATGAGGTTGATTCCTCGGCTATCATCATGACACCTGGGAAATATTTATACACAGTTGAGTTGAGCTGGCGGAGAAATTCAATTGCATCGGTATTTTCCCTGCCGCCCCACTTGTTAGGAATCCATTCCCCCTCTTTTTTTGCATAGTCAAGGTAGAGCATAGAAGCTACAGCATCAACTCTGAGTCCGTCGATATGGTATTTTTCAAACCAAAAAATTGCGTTTGATATGAGAAAATTCCTTACTTCATGCCTTCCGTAGTTGAAAATATGCGTACCCCAATCAGGGTGCTCACCCTGCCTGGGGTCCTCATGCTCATAGAGCCCTGTGCCATCAAATCGCGCAAGGCCTGAGCCATCCTTTGGGAAATGTGCCGGCACCCAGTCTGTTATCACACCTATTCCGTTCTGATGGCAGGTATCCACAAAATACATAAAGTCTTCAGGTTTTCCATATCTGCTGGTAGCAGAATAGTATCCCGTTACCTGGTAACCCCATGAACCGTCATAAGGATGCTCAGCAACGGGAAGAAGCTCAATATGGGTGTAGCCCATATCCCTCACATAGCTGACAAGCCGGTCAGCCAGTTCACGGTATGTAAGGAAGCTGCCACCCCCGTCCTCTTCACCGCCAGGGCCTTGTCCGGATGCTTTTCTTGCCCACGAGCCAAGGTGGACTTCATAAATGGATATGGGCTTTTCAAAAGTACTGCTGCTGTCCCTGTTCTTCATCCATTCACTATCATTCCATGAATAGGAGTCGACATTGTATACAATTGAAGCAGTATTGGGCCTTAATTCAGAATAATATGCATATGGGTCTGATTTGACGTAAATTTGACCATTGCAGGTTTTAATTTCATACTTGTATATGTCGCCCTGGCATAAACCTGGTATAAATATTTCCCATACTCCGGAACATCCGCGCATCCTCATCTGATGCCTTCTGCCATCCCATTGGTTAAAGCTGCCTACGACGCTGACACGCCTTGCACAAGGCGCCCACACAGCGAACAGAACTCCGTCAACTCCGTTAATATTCATCAGGTGTGCTCCCAGCTTGTCAAACGCTCTATGGTGATTTCCCTCATTAAAAAGATACAGGTCGAAATCAGTTATTACAGGCCAGAAGCTATATGGGTCATGAGTTGTGAAGGTGTTGCCGCATAAGTCAGTCACCTCAAGCTTATATGGGAAATAATCATCCTTATCCTTGATTAGAGCTTCAAAAAAGCCACTCTCATGCACTTTTTCCATGTCGTATCTTAAGCTGTCAGACAGGCTGATGACACATATTTGCTTTGCATTGGGCATGTAGGTTCTGACTGCAAACGCTTTAATTCCGGTCTGCTGATCGATGACTGCATGAATTCCGAGACAACAGAACGGATCACTATGCTCTCCCTCGATTATCCTTGCAATATCATTAATGTTGGCTGTTGTTTTCATAGCTTGCACCACTTGATTGTGGATTCCCCCTGCTTCAAAAATTTTTATATGAAAATATTATAGTATTATACTTAAACATACAAAAATAATATGTTCAGTATTAAAACAAATATAACACTTTTTATTTATTTTAGCAAATCATGTGCCATAAATCACAGTTTGGTTTCTTCCTGCTTTTTTTGCTTTATACAAGGCTATATCAGCGGCTTTTATGAGTTTTTCCTTGCTGCTGGAATGGAGGGGGTAAGAAGATACACCCAGACTGCATGTGATCGGAGGCACTGTTATTCCGTCGGAATTTGAGATTTGCATGCTGCTTGTTGCCAGCCTGATTCTTTCTGCGATTGAGACCGCTGTTTCAATTCCTGAAGAAGGAAGAACTACAATAAACTCTTCTCCTCCATATCTGGCAACCAGGTCGGATTTGCGGATGCTTTTTTGCAGAAGCTCTGAAAACATAATCAGAACTTGATCTCCAATTTCATGACCGAACGTGTCATTTATACTTTTAAAGTGGTCAATATCAACCATTATAATGCTTAACTGCTGATTTGATAATTGGGCTGCCTCAAGCTGGTTCTCAAGGTACGGCTCCAGATAACTTCTGTTATAAATCCTTGTCAGCTTGTCTGTCGACGCTTTTTTGCTTAACTGGCTCAGAGCCCTTTTGTTGCTTATGGCTTGAGTGAGAATATCAATATGGGACTTTACTTTTGAAATGAAACTTTGGTCAAAAAAATAAGGAGACTTGCTATAAAGCTGAAGAATTGCCTCCAAATGCCCTTGGACAAATATCGGAAGGCAAATATAACTGCCATGCTTGTAATCATTGTATTGATATGCGCATTTAATATCGTTTTGGATGCACTGAACCAGACAATCCCTTCCGAATCTTATCACAGGACAGCTCCTGGGAGGAAGATTACAAACGGGGATCGTCTCATTGGTGATTTTCTGCCAGAACAGTTCATCCGGCTTATGGTCTTTTGTGTAGTGCAGTGTTGAATGGCTTACCATAGGGAAGGAGGAGGTATGTCTTTGGAAAATTTCATATACCTCTGTTTCAGAGGATGCATGGTACATACAGTCTGTAAAAGCCTTGAAGCTTTTTAATTCAGCCTCCCTTGTACGCTCGGCCGAGAGTTTTTTAATCAAAAGAACGAGAATAACAATGGCTATGGCAAGAAGCATGGAAGCAGCTGCGCTGAAAACCGCCAAAATTAATTGAATCTTTGAAGGGTTCTGGTGTAAATACCAAAGAGAAAAAAAATAAACAGAAACTCCTGTCAAACCACTTAGAAAAAGTGAAGCCGACAGCAGAGCTATTATACCAGACTTTGATTTTTTTAAAGAGTTTCTGCGTGACATCGCTACCAATCCTTTCTAAGGAGTAGTATAACATAATTCCCAAAAAAATCAAATTATTATATTGATTGTACTGCAAAAAACCATTTTCAGAAACTTCGGTGAAATCACTAGCGCCTTGTTTCAAGAAAAGCTGTTTTTGCAGCACAATCTTATATTTAATATTTTATTGATCAGCAAAGACCGCTTATACTGCTATTTATTATTTCTCTCCAGTAGCCTGCCGCCATAAGCTGTGTGAAAACATCCCTTTCAATGTCAGGAACGTAGGCTTTAAGGGCTTTTAAATTTCCGCTGATAGAATAAGAGCTCATTGAAGCTGGTATAAGTATGGATTCTCCCGCAGACACACTGACTTCGCCGTCTTTGTACCGTATAATGCCGCTGCCACCGGTAAAAACATAGATGAAGAACTTCTCGCCGGTTGCAGTCTCCTCAACGGTGCCATTAATGTCATATAGCTCCACGCAGAAGTATGCATTGGCTATTGATATAATCTTGCTTGATCCAGTTCCCAGTTTGATTGCCAGACCTTTTGCCTTCTCCGTTCGGCTGCCTGAATTAAAGTCAATCACGTCAAGGGCTTTTTGAATGTGAAGAGGACGCTTGTTTCCTTTGCTGTCTGTTCTATCATAATCATAAACCCTGTAAGTGGTATTTGAATTCTGTTGTATTTCAGCAAGAACGATACCCTTGCCAATTGCATGCACTAGGCCTGCAGGGATATTTATAACGTCTCCCGGGAAAACCTCAATGGATTTGAGACAATTTTCAATTGTATTGTTTTGAATTGCTATTTCAAAATCCTTCCGGGTGATGCCTGGATGAACGTCGTATATAAGCTTTGCGCCCGGTTGTGCGCTGATTATGTACCACATCTCGGTTTTTCCAAGCTCGCCGTTTTCATGAGCATTAGCATAAATGTCGTCAGGATGCACCTGAACTGAAAGCCTGTCATTTGCATCAATCAGCTTGACAAGGAGAGGGAATTTTGTTGTGCTCCCATGGTATAATTCTTTTCCGAGCAGCTGGGGGCCAAGCTTGTCCATCAGCTCCTGCAGGGTTTGTCCTTCGTATATGCCGTTGGCAGCATGACTCATGCCGTCAGGATGGCATGAGATCTCCCAGCTTTCTGCAACTATTCCTTCAGGCAGCTTTTTCCCGAGATTTTCAAGATTTCTTCCACCCCATATATAGTCCTTGTATACGGGATGAAATTTTATTGGATACAGCATAAGTTACCTCCGGTTATTAGCTTAATAATTATATAAATAGAATTATAGTTTGAATAACTCTTTTGCGCAACCAAAATTCAAATTTTTTGAAGAAAATTATCTTGCATATGCAGAAGCGATATGATAGAATTAAAAGCCGTAAATCCTTGCTCTGTACTCGTGATACAGGGCCGTTAGTCCGGGAGGAGGTGAAGTCGAATGTTGAACAAATATGAAACCATATTTGTCATCAGTACTACACTTGGGGAAGATAACATAAAAGCCCTTGTAGAAAAATTCAAGAATTTGCTGGAAACTTCAGCTCAATTGGAAAGTATTGATGAATGGGGAAAAAGGAGACTGGCATATGAGATAAACGACCAGAACGAAGGTTATTACGTACTGGCTAATTTTTCTGCTGAGCCAAGTTTCCCACATGAGCTTGAAAGAATATACAAAATCACTGATGGCATAATCAAGTATTTAGTAATTAAAAAGGATAATTAAGGTGATCTCATGAATAAGGTTGTTTTAATGGGAAGACTCACAAAAGATCCTGAGCTAAGATACACCAGTACAAATAATACTGCCGTGTGCAGCTTTACTCTTGCTGTAAACAGGAGATTCTCAAGGCAGGGTGAGGAAAAACAGGCGGATTTTATTCCTGTTGTTGCTTGGGATAAGACTGCGGAATTCTGCGGCAAGTATTTTCAAAAAGGGCAGCAGGTTGCTGTTGTCGGAAGGATACAAACCAGGACATGGGATGATAACGAGGGCAAAAAGCATTACGTGACTGAGGTTGTAGCTGAGGAGGCTTACTTTGCGGACAGCAAAAGAAACGACTCAGGACAGGCAAAGCCTTTGGTATCTGCTGGCGCTGAGCAAACAGACGGGTTTTATCCCATAGACGGTGAGGAAGATTTGCCATTTTAAAGCGCAAAACAGTTTGAAATTCAGACAATGGGTACAATACATTTTTGTGATGCAAAAATATTCAATTTCAACGGGAACAATACACAATCGTTGTGAAAGGAGGAGTTTTAATTATGCCAGGACCTAAAAAGGACAGAGGCGGAAACCGCGGTGATTTTGACAAGGGTGAAGGTAAGGGCAGCATGAGGATGAGAAGGGCGAAGAAAAAAATTTGCGCCTTCTGTATAGATAAAGTTAACGATATCGACTATAAGGAAGTTGCCAAGATCAGGAAATATATATCCGAAAGAGGAAAGATTCTGCCAAGAAGGATTTCAGGCAACTGCGCAAAGCATCAGCGTCAGCTCACAATTGCCATAAAGAGGGCAAGGCACATTGCGTTACTGCCATACACATCCGACTGATTAAAGAAAGCAAGACCCCTATCCGTTTTAGCGGGTGGGGATTTTTTTATGTGCGTAAAGATAAACCCAGGGTTGGAAAAAGCAGCATATAGTGTTATAATGTATAAAAATTCATTATATTATTATTAACATAACACAGGCAGAAATGTTACTGGAGAAGCTATGAAAAAAATAGGCTATCTTGGGCCAAGGGGTACTTTTTCCCATGAGGCTCTCAAAAAGTACATAAATGGCAGGGAAGGCTATAATCCGGTTGATTACAGCTCCATCCCGGATATGATAATCGCAGTTCAGAAAGGGCATGCGGAGGAAGCGCTGGTTCCTATAGAAAATTCTATTGAAGGAGCTGTGAACGCTACTTTGGATATACTGGCAGCAGATGTGGAGCTAATGATAAAAACAGAACTGGTTATAGCTGTCAGCCAGAACCTTCTTGTGAGAAAAGGCACTCATAAGGAGAATATAAAGCTTATTCTCTCACACCCTCAGCCCATAGGCCAATGCACAAAATATTTGCAGGCAAACTTTCAGGGTGTTGAAACCAGATATGTATTCAGTACGGCGGGAGCTGCGCTTGAAGTGTCTCATGGAAATGGAGAATGTGCCGCAATAGGATCGGCAACTGCCGCGGAGGAATATGGCCTAGAAATACTTGCTAGAGGTATTCAGGATAATGAGAATAACCTTACCAGGTTTGTTGCAGTATCAAAACAGGACAGCCCAAGGTCGGGGTGTGACAAGACTTCCATTGTTTTTTCCACCGATGACAAGCCGGGAAGCCTATATAGGATATTGGACATATTCAACCTGTGGGATATCAATATGTCGAGGATAGAATCCAGGCCTGCAAAAAATCAGCTGGGCAAGTATATTTTCTTTGTAGATATTAACGGCCACAGAGAAGACGAGGATATAAGGGACGCACTAACAATGGTGAAAAGAAAGACATCCTTCTATAAATTTCTTGGATCTTATCCTGTATTTCTGGGAAATTAGCAGAGCAAGCCATTTATGTGGTAATATGTAATGGGGCGGCACACCGCTTTAAGAGAGAGCACCTTTTTGTGGAATCTCAGGCGAAAGAGAGCTTGGCTCCTTTTGAAAAACCTAAGGGTGGGTAATGTGATGTATTTTGAAAAGGATATAGATATTACGAGAAATATAAAAATAATCGAGTGGCTGAAAAGCGAACTGCTCACAGACATAGCAAGCCTTTTTAAGGTTCTGGTCAATGGAATGAGGGAGGATATACACGAAGCGGTGTCCGACACACTGGCAAACATAATTTTAATATCTTACCTTATTGGAAGAAGGCTGGGGATGAGCTACAACTCTATAGAGATGAAAATCGAAAAGAAGGTTAAGCTTGGACTTATTGAGAATCATGACGTTGAAAAGTATTATGGCGATTTGTCTGAGCTTTCCAGGCATCTGAATTCATCAAGGGTTAAAAGGCAGTAATCAAAGGAGTCTGAAATGGAAAATAAAAAGTTCAGTGGAATAATAATACCTCGTGCAAGGTTTTATCTTTGGATAATATTTATACTTGTCACCATAATTGCTCTGCTATGCCCTTTGTTAGCTGTACCGGGCTTTCTTCTGGCAGCTTTTCTCGTATTCTACAATTACCGGACAAACTATGCAAGGCAGAGGGAGATAACCAGATATATCGAAAATCTTACATTTAACATAGATTCGGCAGCCAAGGATACGCTGCTGAATTTCCCGATGCCTCTTGTGGTTTTGGAGCTTGATGGCACCATAATATGGTATAATTCCTCTCTCAGAAAAATATTTGAAGGTGAGGATATTCTTGAAAAAACCATTTATTCTTTTGTTGGGGAGCTTCATCCTCATACGCTTGTTAACGATACGGCCAATGTCTCAAGGGATATAGTTATTAACGGCAGCCACTACAACGTACTGGGGAATTTTGTGAAAATAGACAGGAAATCTGACGCTTCTGGCTTTATTCTGATGCTGTACTTTATAGATATTTCCGAGCTGGTTAATTTGAGAAAAAAGCTGGAAGATGAAAAGACCACGGTGGCTATCTTTGTTGTCGACAACTATGATGATCTCATGCAGAGCATGACTGATTCCAACCGTCCCCAGATGCTTGCGGAAATAGACAGAAGCATAGTGAACTGGGTACAGCACACCGGCGGCATCCTAAAAAAATATGAAAGAGATAAATATTTATTTATTTTTGAATATAAGTACATTAAGGAATTTGAGGACAAAAAATTTGAGATTCTCGATACGGTCAAGGAAATCAACCTGGGCAACAAGATACCTGTTACCCTTAGCATAGGAATAGGGATCAACGGAAAGAGCCTTCTGGAAAACTTCCAGCAGGCTGCGGCATCGATAGACATCGCTCTTGGCAGAGGCGGAGATCAAGTGGTAATTAAGAATGGGGAAAACATCAGTTTTTATGGAGGAAAAACAAGGGAGCTTGAGAAACGGACCAAGGTTAAGGCGAGGGTTATAGCATACGCTCTCAGGGAAATCATAGACCAGAGCGTCAATGTAATGATTATGGGTCATGAGAACTGCGATATAGACTGCCTGGGGGCATCGCTCGGGCTTTACAGAATAGTCAAAAACAGGGGAAAGGAAGCCTTCATTGTTTTGAGTCATTCGAATGCCACAATAGAAAAGCTTCTTGCCAAGATCGGAAAGCAGCCTGAATACAGCGAAGTATTTATTGGCAAAACAGAGGCTTTGGACAGAGTAAACGGAAAAACTCTTCTGATAGTTGTTGATACTCACCGTCCAAGCTTCACAGAATGTCCGGAGCTTTTTAAATTTACGGATCAGGTTATTGTAATTGATCATCATAGGAGAGGCGCAGATTATATACAGGATGCTGTGCTGACGTATCAGGAAACCTATGCTTCCTCTGCCTGTGAGCTGGTAACGGAGATACTGCAGTATGTTGAAGAAAAAACAAAACTGAACGCTGTTGAGGCGGAAGCTTTATACGCAGGCATCGTTATCGATACCAAGAATTTCACCTTCAAGACAGGAGTGAGGACTTTTGAGGCTGCTTCCTTCCTGAGAAGGCAGGGAGTTGATACTGTTTCAGTCAAGCAGCTGTTCCAGAACGATTTGCAAACATATATAAATATTTCAAACGTTGTTAAGGACGCAGAAATAATAGGTGACAACATCGCCATATCAAAGTGTCCTCCTAACACAAGGAACGCACAGCTTATAGCCGCTCAAGCCGCCGATCAGCTCCTTACCTTGTCGGGCCTTACCGCGGCGTTTGTTCTATGCCTGGTAAATAACGAGATTTTCATCAGCGGCAGATCGCTTGGGGATATCAACGTCCAGGTAATATTGGAAAAGCTGGGCGGCGGAGGCCATTTGACGGTTGCGGGAGCACAGCTTCAGGGAATTTCGCTTGACGAGGCGAAGGAAAGATTAAAATATGCTATAATTGAATATATGGAAAGCATAAACAAAGAAGCTTAATGACGGGAGATGATATAATGAAGGTTATATTGAAACAGGACGTAAAAGGTATGGGCAAGAAGGAAGACATGGTTGAGGTAAGCGACGGCTACGCAAGGAATTATCTTTTGCCGAAGGGACTTGCTGTTGAGGCTAACGCATCCAACATAAATGTTATGAAAACAAAAAAGGAAGCAGAGAGAACCAGAAAGGACAGGGAGCTTGCTGAGGCAAAGGCTCTGGCTGAAAAGCTTAAAGGCATAACGGTGGTTATAAAGGGCAAGGCGGGAGAAAATGGAAAACTCTTTGGTTCAATAACAAACAAGGATATTTCGGACATGCTTAAGTCCGTTTTCAAGCTGGATGTGGACAAGAAAAAGATAAATCTGCCTGATGCAATCAAGTCCATAGGCACAACGGAGGTAGAGGTAAAGCTCTATCCTGAGGTAAGCGCAAGGCTGACTGTAAAGGTTGAGCAGGAGTGATCATATGGATCTGGGCACGCTTGGAAGGCTGCCGCCTCAGAATGTAGAGGCGGAGCAGTCGGTATTAGGCTCTATGCTTATTGACAATGATGTTATTCCGGCAATTGCGGAGGTGCTAAAAAGCGAGGATTTTTACAGGGAGGATCATAGGGAGATATTTGATTCTATACTGGACCTTTTCAACAACTCCAAGCCGATTGACGTCATAACAGTATCGGAGCAGCTGAAGCTAAGGGGAACTTTAGACAATATAGGAGGGCTGGAATATCTTATCAATATTGCCTCTGCGGTTCCAACCACAGCCAATGCAAAGCACTATGCGAAAATCGTTGAAGAAAAGTCGATTCTCAGGAGGTTGATAAAAGCGTCTTCCGATATAGTCAATATGAGCTACGAGGCAGCCGAAGAGCTGTCCTTCATACTTGACAGGGCTGAGAAAAGTGTTTTTGATGTTCTGCAGAACAGAAACCCTAAGGGGTTTGCCCCTATAAAGGATGTTCTGTTTGAGGCATTCAACAGGCTTGAAGAGCTTTATAACAACAAAGGTTATATTACAGGGATACCTACCGGCTTTGTTGATCTGGATTACAAGACAGCAGGGCTGCAAAACTCAGACCTCGTTCTCATTGCCGCTCGTCCTGCCATGGGCAAGACATCCTTTGTCCTTAATATTGCCCAGTATGCCGCAGTACATGCTAAAGTGCCTGTTGCCATATTCAGTCTGGAAATGTCTAAGGAGCAGCTGGTAAACAGGATGCTTTGCAGCGAAGCAATGGTTGACAGCCACAGAATGAGAACAGGAAAGCTTGAAGATGACGACTGGGAGAAGATTGCCAGGGCATTGGGACCCTTGTCCGAGGCCCCTATATACATAGATGATACTCCCGGGCTAAGTGTTACAGAAATCAGGTCCAAGTGCAGAAGGCTAAAACTGGAAAAAAACCTGGGGCTTGTGGTTATTGACTATCTTCAGCTTATGCAGGGCAGGGGCAAGAATGAAAACAGGCAGCAGGAGATATCCGAAATATCAAGGTCTCTTAAAATACTTGCAAAGGAAATCAATGTGCCGGTGGTGACGCTGTCACAGTTAAGCCGTGCCGCGGAAACCAGAACGGATCACAGGCCTATATTGAGCGATTTGAGAGAATCCGGCGCCATAGAGCAGGATGCCGATATAGTTATGTTCCTTTACAGGGATGATTACTACAATCAGGATACAGAGAAAAAAAATATAGCCGAGGTAATAATATCCAAGCACAGAAACGGCTCTACAGGAACCGTGGAGCTGGCTTGGCTTGGTCAGTTTACCAAATTTGCAAATCTTGAAAAAAACAGAAAGTGATATGCTTATTGAAAACATGCTGGAGACCATAAATAAATACAGATTGCTGGACAGAGGCGACAGGGTTGTTCTGGGAATTTCAGGAGGCCCAGATTCAGTTTGCCTGCTGCACGCCTTGCTTTCAGTATCATCCAGACTGGACATCAGAGTCTTCGCAGTGCATATCAATCACCTTCTGAGAGGCAGCGAATCCGACATGGATGAGAATTATGTAAGCGAGCTTTGCAGGGGGTTGAAGGTTCCTGTTTATGTGAGGAGAATAAATATAAAGAATTTTTCCCGGGAAAAGGGCATTTCTCTTGAGGAGGCAGGAAGAGAAGCCAGATACCTGATTTTTGAGGAGATTGCAAGCGAGCTGGATGCAGATAAGATAGCAGTAGCCCATAACAGGAATGACCAGGCTGAAACACTTCTGATGCGCTTGATACGCGGCACAGGTCTTGAAGGGTTGAAAGGGATGGAGTATAAAAGGGATAAAATAATAAGGCCTCTTCTTGACATTGACAGGCTTAGCATTATTAAGTATTGCAACGAAAACAAGCTCAATCCCAGAACGGACAGCTCAAATCTCGAAGCTGTATTTACAAGAAATAAAATCAGACTGGACCTGATTCCATATATCAACAAGCTTTTTAACACTGACATCACCACTACATTAATCAGAATGTCAGGCATTTTGAAGGACGATAGTGAATATCTTGAAGAAAAAGCAAATGAGGGCTTTGAACTTTGTGCTATAAAGAAGCTTGAAAAGGAGGCATGCCTTGACATATCACTTATACAAACGTTTCATAGGGCAATAGCTTCAAGAATTATACGCAATGCCATAAGGTGCGTCAAGGGAAGTGCTAAGGGAATAGAAGGCCAGCATATCCATATGGTTCTGGACTTGATTGATAATGGGAGGACAGGTGCGCAGATACAGCTTCCCGAAGGCATAAGGGTGGAAAAATCATATGGTGTCGTGAGGGTTTATATTGAAGGCAAATCAAATGAATCAAAGGAATTCAATTGCAAAATAGCTGTTCCTGGAGAAACAGAGGTTGTCTGTTTGAACATTTCAATAAAAGCAGACTTGATTGAAGCGGACAAAAATGATATACATTTATATATGAAAATGCCTTCTGGGGGACTTACCCAGTTTTTTGATTATGAAAAGTTAAAAGAGGGAATAAATATTAGAAAACGGCAGGAAGGAGATTTGTTCAAGCCGTTGATGTCCCAAGGCGGCAAAAAGCTCAAGGAATATTTTATTGACAGCAAGGTGCCCAGGCGGCAAAGGGACGAAATTCCATTGATAGCCAAAGGGAAAGACATTGTCTGGATTATAGGACATAAAATAAGTGATAAATTTGCTGTAACTGAAAATACTAAAACAGTGCTAAGGCTCATGTGCAATCCGACAAAGAAAGAATAATTCTAGTGCATAGCCATATACAGGCTTACTGAGGCAACAGGCATTTTAATTGCAGCAAATTATTTTATTTAATTAACATAGATATATACATACATAGGAGGCATTGATGCAGAACGATATTGAAGGGATTCTGGTAAGCAGGGATACAATACGTGAGAAGGTCATAGAGCTTGGGAAAAGGATTTCTAAAGATTATGAAGGAAAAGACCTTGTGCTGGTCGGTGTATTGAAAGGAGGCTTTGTGTTTCTTGCGGATTTAATGCGGGAATTGAGCATACCTGTCGATATGGATCTCATATCTGTCTCAAGCTATGGAGCATCAACCAAATCTTCAGGAGTTGTAAGAATAATAAAGGATATTGATATAAATGTGGCAAACAAGCATGTACTGCTGGTTGAGGACATAGTGGACACGGGACTTACCTTAAAATACTTAAAGGAGCTTTTTTATACCAGAGGGCCTCTAAGTGTGAAAGTATGTACAGCTTTTGACAAGCCGTCAAGAAGAAAGGTGGAAATAGAGGTTGAGTACTGCGGAATAGAAATTCCCGATAAGTTTGTAATAGGATACGGACTTGACTATGCAGGAAAATACCGGAATCTTCCGGATCTTTGCACCCTCAGCCCCAAGGTGTATATGAAAGAATAGCTAATCTAATGATTTGTTGTGTTTTAAAAACAGTTATGTTAGTATATGAATGGGGACGCACCCGCTGAGTAAAGGGCCATGTTTATGAGGAGGATATTTCCCCATTGTTAAATATAAGGAGGGAGCTTATTGAAATATTTCAAGGGCATAAGTTTTTATATAGTTTTATTTGTAATAATTCTGGCTCTGCTGGCTGTTTACGGCAATAATGAAAACCCTGACGAAAAGACATATACTGAACTTATGACACAGGTTCAGGCAAAAAATGTTGATAATATAATACTCGAAGGCAATAAAGCCTTTGTTCAATTTAAGACTGATGTGAAAGAAGGTCCTAAAGCAAAAAGGTATGTTGTCTTCATTCCTGACGTGACTTCATTTATGACAGAGATAAATGACTCAATCAAGACAGGAGAGATAGCTTTTAAATTTCAGACTCCGCCTGCGCCTCCATGGTGGGTTGCAATATTGCCTACAGTTGGCCTGATAGTAATATTCGTGCTGTTCTGGGTGTTCTTCCTTCAGCAGTCACAAGGCGGAGGGGGAAGCAGGGTTATGTCCTTTGGAAAAAGCAGAGCAAAAATGTCAACGGATGACAAGAGGAAGATAACCTTCGAAGACGTTGCCGGAGCGGATGAAGAAAAAGAAGAGCTTAAAGAAATTGTTGAATTTCTTAAGCAGCCCAAAAAATTCGTAGAGCTTGGGGCAAGAATACCAAAGGGTGTTTTGCTGGTAGGGCCACCGGGCACAGGCAAAACTCTTCTTGCAAAGGCTGTTTCAGGTGAAGCGGGCGTTCCTTTCTTCAGCATAAGCGGTTCGGATTTTGTTGAAATGTTTGTGGGTGTAGGTGCTTCCAGGGTCAGGGATCTTTTTGACCAGGCAAAGAAGAATGCACCGTGCATAGTATTCATCGATGAAATAGATGCGGTAGGTCGCCATAGAGGGGCAGGGCTTGGCGGAGGACATGACGAGCGTGAGCAAACCCTCAATCAGCTATTGGTTGAGATGGATGGCTTCGGCATAAATGAAGGCGTCATTATACTTGCCGCAACTAACAGACCTGATATTCTTGACCCGGCGCTGTTAAGACCGGGAAGATTTGACAGGCGTGTTGTTGTCGGTCTGCCTGACATAAAGGGACGTGAGCAGATACTGAAGGTTCACGCAAGAGGCAAGCCTCTTGGGGATGATGTGAAGCTTGATGATCTTGCAAAAACTACTCCGGGCTTTACAGGGGCAGACCTTGAAAATCTTCTGAACGAAGCTGCGTTGCTGGCGGCCAGGAAAAATAAGCGGCAGATTCATATGGATGACGTAAAGGAAGCAACTTTCAAGGTAATAATGGGGCCGGAAAAGAAAAGCAGAGTTATAAATGAGAAGGAAAAGAAGCTGACAGCTTACCATGAAGCAGGTCACGCTATTGCAGTAAAGCTGATGTCCACAACCGACAAGGTTGACAGGGTATCCATCATACCTGCCGGTATGGCTGGAGGTTATACCGCATATAAGCCTGAGGAGGATAAATCATATCATACAAAGTCACAGCTGATGGAACGCATACTGGTTGCGCTTGGCGGAAGAGCGGCGGAACAGATCGTACTGGGTGAGATAAGCACCGGAGCTGCAGGAGATTTGAAGACAGCAAACGCAGTGGCAAGAAATATGATTACTAAGTACGGCATGAGTGAAAAGCTCGGCAACCTTATATTTGGCAATGAAAATGATGAAGTATTCATTGGCCGGGACTTTGCACAGGCAAGGAATTACAGTGAGGAAGTGGCCGCTGAGATAGACAAGGAAGTAAAGAGCATAATAGATTCAGCTTACGACAAAATTGTCAATGCTCTGAAGGATAATATTGACAGGCTTCACAGGGTTGCACAGGCTCTTATAGAAAAGGAAAAATTAGAAGGCTCAGAATTCGAAGAGATTTTTGCGGGAGCGTAAGATATGGGGACACATCCTCTGAGTTTAGCGTATTTATAACTTGGAGGGAATGTCCCCTGAATTTTTTGTTTAAATTTCCTCTTGACTTTGTATTTCACTATCTGCTACAATATAAAAGCGCGTTACGGACGGCGTAAGCAATAAATGGCGGCGTAGCTCAGTTGGCCAGAGCATGCGGTTCATACCCGCAGTGTCGTTGGTTCAAATCCGACCGCCGCTACCAAATAAGCAGAGAATAGAAATCAGGGAACAGAATAAAGCAAGGTTTAAAAGATTTGCATCTGATCTCTGATTTCTGATTTCTGACATCTGAAGTTATGGCCCATTGGTCAAGCGGTTAAGACACCGCCCTTTCACGGCGGTAACAGGGGTTCGAGTCCCCTATGGGTCACCACAAGGGCGCTTTTCTCAGCTGGGAGAGCACCTGCCTTACAAGCAGGGGGTCGTAGGTTCGATCCCTACAGTGCCCACCAAAGGAATCATACCAAAGAGGTATGGTTCTTTTTTTCTTCCCCTATGTTAGCATTGTTGACACAAAACCGCAATCAAAGCAGGCTTTTGCGGATTACTGTCTAAAAATTCATGGATATCACATCGGGAAATGACAAACTTTTCAACAACCTTCAAATATAATCATTTATACCCAATATTGAGCTTCGGGTGGACTGGTGATGCGGAGGTACAAAAGATGAAGACAGAATTAATGCCTTATAAAAGAGCAGGAGATTCTGTAAGGAGCCATAGCAAGCCCCAAGAAAAAAGCATTCTGGGATTAAAGCTTTCAAAGAACAGCCTTATTGCAATTTCGCTGGCATTTCTCCTTGGAAGAGTGTCCTTCCTGGGAGGAATGATGCCGGCAGGTGTTGCTTACTATGCAGCAAGTATTGTCTTTGAAACCAACAGATTACTTATAGCATTGGTTACAGCAGCGGGCATGCTTACTGCAGGAGCAAGGGAGCAGCTATATATTTATGCGGCGGCAGTCATTTTGTTTAACGCAATAAATATTCTTTTCAGAAGCAAAAAGTCCAAAAACGATTTCAGATATGCTGTTATCGGGTTTGTGAGCATACTGGTGCCACATATGGTTATGGTAGGTCTTCAGGGGTTTCTGGTGTATGATTTTATAAAGGCTCTGTTTGAGGCATTTATTGTTTTTGCGCTAACTTTTATTATAAAAACCGCAGCTGCAATAATTACTGACAGCAGGCGTATCAGAGTTTTTACTAACGAGGAAGTTATAAGCATGACTGTTTTAGGCGCTCTAGTACTGACCGGCCTGGGGGATATTCAGTTTTTTACTTTCTCTGTGAGGAATATCCTGAGTATACTGGTGCTGCTGATATTTACATTAAAGTGTGGACCGGGAGTGGGGGCGGCCATAGGTGTTTCAGTTGGCATAATAGCTTCAGTCTCCGGCGGAGCTACTCCTTTGATTATCGGAACTTATGCATTTTGCGGTCTGCTGTGCGGCATTCTGAAAAAACTGGGGAAAATAGGGGTAAGCCTTGGTTTTGTTATGGGGAATGCAATTCTTACATTGTATATGAATGGTTCAGTAGAAGTCCTTATACATCTTAAAGAGATAACAGCCGCCGTGATTTTGTTCATGCTGATACCCGGCAAATTTATACAGCTTGTGGCAGGGCAATTTGATATCAACACTGATGAGGTATTGGACAAGTCGGTCTATAGTACTCGAATAAAGGAAATGACTATTGAAAGGCTTAATAAATTTTCCAGAGCCTTCAAAGAGCTTGCCGGAACCTTCAATGAGATTTCTCAGACGAAGGTTGTAACAAATAAACAGGATATTTCCGGACTTTTTGACAGGGTAGCAGACAGGGTGTGCAAGGATTGCAGCGTATGCCTGCATTGCTGGGACAGGAATTTCTATAACACATATCAGGTTATGTTTAAGATTGTTGAGCAGCTCGACGGCAAGGGAAGGATAACGGTCAATGATATACCGGAGTATTTTCTCGGAAGATGTGAAAGGATCAATGAATTTGTTGAGTGTGTTAATTCGATTTATGAGCTGTTCAAGGTGGACATGGTATGGAAAAGCAAGTTAAGTGAAAGCAGGGGTTTGGTATCCCAGCAGCTTGAGGGTTTGTCACGGATCATTTCAAATCTGGCGCAGGAGATTGATGCAAATGTCCGTTTTAAAAACGAGCTGGAGGAAAGAATAGTTCTTGAGCTTAATAAAAAAGGTGTAAAGGCAAGCGAAGCAATAGCAGTTGAAAACAAGTGGGGAAAATATGAAATAAATGTGTTCCATAAAGGCTGCGGAGGCAAAAGAAGCTGTATCGGCATTATCGAAGGCATTGTTTCTCAGATTGCCGGCAGAAAGATGGTAAAAGAAAGCTCAGAATGCCATAACAAGCCTTCAAATTCTAGCTGCAGCTTAAGGCTTATAGAGGAGGAAACCTTCAAGGTTACAACCGGAATTGCGCGTGCGGCAAAACAAAACAGTACTGTGTCCGGCGACAATTACACCTTCATGAATACGGGCGAGGGCAAATTCATAATTGCCATAAGCGACGGTATGGGTTCAGGCCCTAAGGCAGCCCTTCAAAGCAGGGCAACTGTAAGCCTTCTGGAGCAGTTTATGGAGGCGGGCTTTGACAAAGATACCACAATAAATCTCATAAATTCAATACTTGTCTTAAAATCAGACGAAGAATCCTTTGCAACAATCGACTTGTCTTTGGTAGACCTGTATGAGGGAAAGGTGGAATTTGTTAAGATTGGTGCAGCTCCGACGTTTATTAAAAGAAGCGGCAGTGTCGAGACGATCCGGTCCGTGTCGCTTCCGGCGGGTATACTTAGCAATGTTGAAGTGCAATTTGCAGATAAGAATGTCAACAGCGGTGATTTTATAATTATGATGACAGATGGAATAGTGGATTCCTTTGATAAAAATGGGGAGAGTGGAGTAAAGGTGCTTCAGAAATTTATAGAGGACATAAAAAGCACAAATCCCCAGGAGATAGCTGACATGATTTTAAGTGAAGCCTGTTCGCATACGGACGGAGTACCGTTTGACGATATGACGGTGCTGGTGGCGAAAGCGTGGAAAAGGGCTGGATAATTGCCAGAAATTGCAAGACAAGTGGCTAGTGATTTCATTGAAGTTTCACAAAATGGTTTATTGCGGCAGAAATATGCATAAATCTCGCAGTGTTTTCACAAACTACCGATATAAAGCAGTTGGAGGTTTTATATGCCCGATGGAATGACCAAAAAGATAATTGTAATTAAGGATATCCCTTCAAACATCATTGAAGAGGCTATTCTTGTGTTGAAAAGCGAGAACCCTCAAAAGCCGGGGGGCACAAATTCTCTCTCAAACAACAATTTATCTAAAAGGGTCAGCAACGATAAAAGCTTCCTTATGAAAGAAGCACAAATGATTATAAATAACTGTTTAAAGGAATATAATTTGCAGGCAGCAAAATCAATGGGTGTGAATGTGGCTTCAAAGGTGCCGGGCAACAGGTTTCTGATTAATGCCATAATAAATGTCGCACTGGTTGGAAGTGTTGCTTTGCTATTGTTTATGATATCAAGGCTCGTATAATTTTCAAATATGCATCATATATTTATGAGAGGCGCAGTTAAGCGCCTTTTTGCGTTATAAAGATTTGTTTCTATATTAAACCGGTGATTTCATAGAAGTTTCCCAAAAGGGGTTTTTGAAGTGGAATCAGGTTTATGGAAGTATGGAATAATACCACCTGCTGTGATAGAATATTAAAGGTACATGATTAACTGACATGGTTTTGTGGGGGAAGTATGCATAAAGAGGCAATCATAGAAGTGAGGGAGCTGGGAAAAAGCTTTGGACGCCTTCAAGCATTGAAGGATCTCAGCTTCTGCATAGAAAAAGGAGAAATATTCGGACTGGTGGGTCCTAATGGAGCCGGAAAGTCCACTTTCATTTCAATACTTACAACCCTTTCAAAACCAACCTCAGGTGACATATATATTAGTGGATATAGTGCGGCAAAACAGCCGGACAGAATCAAAAAGCTCATAGGATATGTTCCTCAGGATATAGCTTTGTATCCCACACTTTCAGGGCTTGATAACCTGAGGTTCTGGGCTGGCATATATGGCTTGGGAGGGAAACTGAAGACACAAAGAATTGAGGAGGCCCTGGATATAGTTAGGCTTGGGGACAGAGCGAAAGACAAGGTAGAGAACTATTCGGGCGGCATGAAAAGAAGGCTGAACATAGCTGTCGCAATTTTGCACCATCCGGAAATTCTGGTAATGGACGAACCGACAGTGGGTGTCGATATTCAATCCAGAAAATATATACTGGAAGCTGTAAAGAATTTCAAAAGCAATGGTAAAACTGTTGTTTTTACAAGTCATTATACTGATGAGATGGAAGCCTTGTGTGACAGGCTTGCCATTATAGACAAGGGTGTTATAAAATCCATCGGTACGGTCAATGAATTAAAGAGTATGTATGGTAAAGAGAAGATAGAGGATATAATGCTTTCCATCATGGAGGCTTGAAAGGGGTGAAAGTGAAATGCTTAAAAACAAGTGGATTATTGCAGCAGCCTTATTGATTGCGGGGGCAGCGGCATTTATATTATTTTCAAGGGGCGGCCAGACTCCGAAGCAGTTTTACCTGAAGGCTGAAGCAAAAAACTTTGAAAAATATTCCAAGAGGATAAAGCAAGGCTATAAGGAGTTTTATACATATTATGAGCCTTATTTGAACAGCCGCAGCAAAACAAGGCTTGAGCTTACTTCTTCCATAAAATCGGAGAGCGAGAACCCTTTTGGTATTTCTAATGCCAGGGGCATAATTGACATTTTGAGCAAGAGCAAATTGATAATAGATTCAGCACATGATCCGAAGGCCAAGGAAAGCCTGACAAAGGCATCCTATTTGCTGGAAAGGTCTCCCATGCTTGATGTGAATATTTTTACGGCGAACAGGCAGCTGGGGCTTAATATACCTGTTCTGCTTGCTGAGAAGTACTTTATCGTTGATACAGACAGAATAGATGAGGTTTACAAAAGATTCAAAATACCTGTGGCTCCGAAACGAATATTCCGCATGTCCGATATTGCAAGGGATTTGAATTTCAGTGAGGAGGAGTTCGACGGTGCCGTTGACAAGTATGGCAGTCTGATATCAAGCCTTATAAAAGATGAGGATGTTAAATACGGCAAGCAAGAAAACCGCATAATAAACAGCAAGGAAAAAAGATGCAGAGAATTATCCGTGACCATGGACGCGCAAGAAACCAAAATACTTTTTCAAGAGCTGGCTGAGGATGTAAGCGCAGATGATAAACTGATTAAGCTTACTTTTGGGAACTATATCATCCTGGCAAGCATGCTTGATGATGCCGGTGTGTTTCAGCTGGTTGAGTTTCTTGAAAATTCAGGTGTGTTGAGCCTGAATGATGTTTTAAAGAGCTACATAAGCAACCTCAACATAAAGAATACTCAAGTAGGGCTCTCAAAAGAGCTTGTTCAATTTATTGAGCGCATGGATTTTCCTGAAGGTCTCACTATGACAATGCTTGTTGACAATACAGGGAACATTGTTGAACGCAAAATAAGTGTTATTATGGCTGAAAAAGGCGGGAGGAATATTCTTCTGGATATTAAAACCGGCCTTAAGGATGAAAATTCAGATATTTTCAGCAAGGGCGGACTGGATTTGGGAGTCACACTTAAGGAGCAGGGCAAGGATAAGCTTTTCCTGGGATGGAGCGTTAACACCGACATAACTGAAACGGAGAAGTCAGGAGGCAGAAATGGCTCTATCAATGTGAGCCACGCCAGGAAAAGGAATGATAAAGATGAATTTGCAATAAGTGCTAATTTTTATGTAGACAGCAGAACTGATGCTGCAACTCTCAAAAAAATTGGTTCAACAAGGTATGAAATCGGATTTTGGGCACAAGACCCAAAGGTTGTAGACAGGTTTTTCGGCGACGTAAAATGGGAAAGCTGGAAGAACAACAAACAAAAGACACTAAACCGCAATATTAATATGGATTTGAACTTTGAGCTGCCAACCCTTGATTTGAAAAACACCTCCATAAAGCTGGACATAAAGGCTGAGGATAAATTTGACATAGAATTTAAGCTTCCTGAAGTGAAAAATGAAAACAGGATTCACCTTAATTCTATAACGGACAGAGATTTGAAGAAGGTAGAAGAGGACATTGCCAAATCCTTCGGGGTATTCTACCTCCAGAACAAGCCTCTGATTGATGCCGTTGCAGGAGAGAAGTAAAGGGGTCATATGCTTTTATTTACCTTGCTGAAAAATGACATGAAGCTATTTGCAAGAGACTGGAAGGCGGTGCTGCTATTGCTTGTAACGCCTTTTGCCTTTATTGCCTTTTTTGTGTATGCGCTGTCGCCTCACCTTGAAAAAAGCAGCTTTTTAGAGCCTTTCAGTGTAGCCCTCGTGGATATGGAGGATACAACCCAGACCAGGATTCTGGTGAAGCAGCTTGAGGAAATAAATATTTTCAAGGAAATAATAAGAGCAAAAGAGGAGGAAGCCAAAAAGCTCATTGCAGGCAATGAGATAGCCGCGGTTATAATCATTCCGCCTCGTTTTTCTGAGAGTATTGCGATAGGCGAAAACAAGCCTGTCACAGTCATAGGGAATAAATCCATGCCTCTGCAGGCATATGTGGTGAAAAATCTCGTACAGAGCGCGGCAAATATGGTTACTGCGGCCCAAAGCGCAATAAATACAATTTATGAGTATAATAAAAAAGCAGGAGTAAATGGCAGTGAGCTGGAGAAGCAGTTTAATGACTCTACAATGCGGTTCTTTCTTGAAGCACTGTCCAGAAGTGAAATATTTTCTCAGCTTGAAGCCTCGCCTTTGTTGGACCTGACACCGGGGGAATACTATACTGCTGCGCTTATAGTGATATTTTTGATGTTTGCAGGCATGCCGGGAATGAAGATGCTTGTGACGGAAAAAAATCTTGGCATAACCGAAAGACTGAACACTACAACGGTAAAAGCAAGACACATGATAATTTCAAAGTTCATAATGGCGCTTTTGCTTTCTGCCATGCAGTTTCTCATTATTATAATTTTAACATCACTGGTATTTAAAAATTACTGGGGGGCGCCAGTGAAAAATATCCTCCTTGTATTCGGCAGCACGCTGTTTGCTGTATCGGCGTGGTCTGTGCTGGTTGCGGCTGTTTCAAAAACCTCTGCGGCGGCGGATGTCATAGCTAATCTTGGGATACTGCTTATGGCTGTAACTGGAGGAAGTATATACCCTTTATCATCAATGCCTGATTTTATAAGGCTTCTAAGCTATGGAACCATAAACAGGTGGTCAATGGAAGGCTTTATGATATTGTTTTCGGGGAATGAAGCTTTAAGCGTAACCAATCAGGTATATGCGCTGCTGGCAATCGGAATGGCAATGCTGTTGACGGCCATTTGCATACTAAGGCTGAAAAAAGCCAGATAGGGGGGACAAGCGGAGTATGAGGCTTATATTGATTACTTGCTACAAACTAAAAATGATGCTGAACGACCGGCTGTTTTTTGCCGCAATGGTTATTATTCCATTATTCATTACGCTTGCCACAGGGTATGCACTGCGCTATGAAAAAAATAATTCAATACCCATAGCCATAGTTGATGAGGATGGCAGCAGCTATTCAAATGCTTTGGCAAAAAGGCTGGGGAGGAAGGAAGGTATAAAAATTCAGCCTACTGATAGAATAAAGGCTTCAGAAATGTTAAAAGCTAATAAAATAGAAGCGGCATTTATTATAAAGCAAGGCTTCGAGGAAAAAATAAAGCTGGGCGAAAGCCGGGGCATTATTGATATGGCTAAGTCCCCTGCATCCTTTTCCGCAGCTTTTATCAGCGAAGTGATATCGGGAGAGGTCTTAAGGCTTACCTGCGCACACATGGCCGCTGACTGGGTGGAAAAACAATATAAAAAGCTTAATAAGGGCTTTGACAGCGAACTGGAGGCTGAAATAATCAGGCATGTTGACTCCCAATGGGAGCCAAAGCCCTTAATGACTATAGAATACATGGAGATGGAGGGAAAACAGGCAAGGAAGGTTGAAAGAGCTTCAATGCCGGCAGCTTCCGCAACGTCGGCCGGAATAATTACTGTGTTTATAATGTTTTACGTCCTTTTTGGCAGCGGATGGCTGATAGAAGAGCGCAGGAACGGAACACTCAAGAGGCTTGTATGCGGGCAGGGTGCATTGGGGCATTCCTTTATGGCAAATATTTGCGCACTGGCTGTATCTGGGGTGTTTCAGTTATCACTGTTCTCCCTGCTGAACAAAGCGGCTTTCGGTGTGGAGCTGTTTCCGGGTGTATTTTCATATGCGGTTTTCATAGCGTATTTATTTGCAGTAATAGCCATAAGCATGTTCCTGTCCTCTATACTTAAAACCCTTGCACAGCTTCAGGCCGGCGCACCGGTCTTTGCGCTGCTTACAGGCTTTGCGGGTGGATGCTTCTGGAATTATGTTGAAATGTCAAAGGAGGTAAGGCAGTTGGCGATGTTTACTCCCCAGGGATGGGCTCTTTTTGGCATAAACAGCCTTTTGCTGAATCCGGATGACATCAATGCCGTAATTTTGTCAGCAGGAGTTCTTTTGACAATAGCATTGATTTTACTGCCATTAAGTTATATTATAGTTAGAGAGCAGGTAAAACACTAAAGCTGAACTAATAAGGAGAAGATAAAGATGAACCCACTTGACATGCTGCTGCTTCCGAAAAGCACATATAATAAGCTTACAAACAACAGATTTGTATTATATACAGGCATTATACTGGTAGGAATAAGGGACATTGGGCTTTTTCTTTGGGAAAAGCTGCCGGGTTATTTTGCGGGCAAGCCTCAGGAGGTTGTATTGTCGAATGGGGGTATACTGCTGGCAGCTGTTCTGATAATGGGGATAATGGACGTGCTGTTCTTTTCTTATCCTTTATATGACCTTTTAAGCTTCATTAAAAAAAGGCGCGAAGGGGATACACATTCTGCAACAGCCGTCAAAGTGATGAAGGTCTACATTCTCGCTAATCTCATAGTAACTCCGCTGGATGTTGCGGCACTTTCAATCGCAAGCCATTTCGGAAACAATTTAACGGACAGCCCGTACCTTATAATAGTCCAAGTGCTGTCAATTCTGGCGGTTATAATGTACTACGGGATTATAACCAGAGGCGTGTCAGTTCTCTTTAACCACACAGGGCTTTACACCTTGCTTATCCTAATCACCGTGATCCTCTACAGCGATTTGCTGAGCTATATATTCAGATTTCTGGACAATAAGGTGCTGATTACCCTTTTGCGGTAAAGGATGCAATAAGTTACTATGCCTTGACATTGTGTAATGAGGTATGTAAAATAAGCATGTAAGTCTCGGTAGTCTAATGGATAAGACGGTGGATTCCGGTTCCACTGATACGGGTTCGATTCCTGTCCGGGACGCCAATATAGATATGTCAAGCCTTTCGGGGTTTGGCATATCTCTTTTATGCTTTTTATACTATTTATTATGTAAGCAAACCCTCTCACGATTGACCACAATCTCTACATCTTCTTCCAAAATACCTGAAATTATATGTCAAAATTGCCCCGCTTAAAGAAATTCAAATGCTCCCGCGTGCCTTGTA
Source organism: Clostridia bacterium (assembly GCA_026417615.1). GTDB lineage: Bacteria > Bacillota > Clostridia > Acetivibrionales > JAFADI01 > SKW22. The sequence goes on along the minus strand of JAOACY010000114.1, from coordinate 13,252 downwards.
GCATTAATACTGCTAAAAATAGGCTTTCATCATTAACATGTTGAGCAGCTTATTTGTATAAGTTATAATAACTATAAAGCGTTTTGCCAATTCATAAAAGATAGTATTTTAGGGAGGTCAACTCAATTTGAGCAATAATAAAACAATATTAAAAGATAGCTTAGTATTTAGCTGTTTCTTAGTTGCCTTAATATTAAAATATGTGTATTTTGGTTTTAGATATTATCCTGTAATAGATGATTGGATTCAATATGGGACATATCCCTTAATTCCGGATGCATGGCAAAATGTAATTGTAAAGGCTGGATATCACGGTACTCGCCCACTGGCAGCATTAGCTGATATATTTATTTGGGGTAAATTTTGGGATAATATGGCAATAGTCTTCTTCATTATGACTATGTTGCATTTCATTAGCGGATGCTTATTATATAAAACCTTCGAGGATAATCAAGTGCCTGTTGGGATTGCTTTTTTAATTGTATATGGCCTTTTACCATTGGGCAGTGAAGCTACTTACTGGATTTCTGCTTCGTCAAGATTGGTGGTGGGAATATTTTTCATGTCGGCTTCAGTTTATGCTCTTACGCGCTTTTTACAGACAGAAAGCAGAAGGGAAAGGTCAGTTTATCTAATAGTTTTTTTAATTTGTCACTTAATCTCTATGGGATTCTATGAACAAATAATCCTTTTAAGCTTTTTTAGTGCTTTTTTGATTGTTTTAGCAAATTTAAAGAATTCAAACAATAAATGGAATTTGCTTCTGCCATTTATATCTTTTGCATTGATTTCCATATATTACTTTTCGTTTTCTAAGATTGGGCAGGTTGCTTCAAGAGGGCAGCTTATCAGAGGGAATTTCCTTGAGCATATAAATTATGTTTTGCGTGGAATAGCCAGAGTATTTACAAAAGCAAATTTTCCGTTGCTTGCAAACGGGTTTGCAAGAGGCTTTAAAATCCTAATTGGGGAGGCACCATTATTTCTTTTGCCAATAATTGTTATTTCTGCTGTTACAGCAATAATAGCAATCAACAGAAGCAATAAAGATATTTGCAAATACTTCTATTGGCGAATTTTTATCGGATTTTCATTATTTTTTGTTCCATTCATTTTATACTTTATACTGGAACAAGCGTGGATCAGCAATAGAAATGCGTTTCCTTCATTTATTGGAATTGCACTTATTGTTGACACATTAATAAATGCGCTTTTAAGATACAGAGGAGGCAGATACATAATAACAATTCCAGTATTTGCAATGGCATTCATATTTTTGGTGGCGAATGTCTCAGAGCTTTCAGATTATAAAAGCATTAGTCAAATTGATCAGAAGATATGCGCTAACCTAGCAGCACAATCTCAGGGCACAGGGCTTCTTGAGGGAAAAAAGCCTGCTCTGGTATTGAATACAAAGCCTTATTATATTGAACAGAACATGTACTATCACGAACATATACAAAATGTAACTGAAAGCGACTGGGCTTTTACTGGGGCAACAAGAGCCGTGGCTCGAAATATAAAGATAAAACGTGTGGTACCAGTGCGTGTGGGACAAGAACTCAAAGATATTAATGAATTGATTAAAACACATATTGTATTCGGATTGGAAGATGGCTTTAACGTAGTAAAACTAAACGCACTATGCAAAGATAAAAACACCGTTATTTTAATAAAAGAAAACGGAGATGTATTCGGAGAAGTCAGAGACAATCGCTTTGCATTAAATACTTCAAATTAGAAGAACAACGCATAGAAGCTTTTATTTTCTCTCAAAACCAATTTACGCAAACTTCTATGAAAATCACTAACAACTTGTCTTGCAATTTCCATCGCGCATCCAGCGAAAAAGTGTCAACGGGTTCGATTCCTGTCCGGGACGCCAAAGAAAAAGGGGCGGAGCTTTGTTCCGTCCCTTTTTAACTACCGATCCTCCCTGAAGTAGGGCACTCCCAAAGCTTTTGGAGGAGCGTTTTCTTTTGACTTTTTTATGGACGTGAACACAAGCACGAGGATTGTGACGATATAGGGAAGCATATTGATAATATACTGCGATACCTTGATGTCAAACTTCTGAAGATAGAGGCCGAGTATGTCCAACCCCCCGAAAAAGAATGCGCCAAGTAAAGCCTTATAGGGATTCCATGCGACGAATATAACCAGAGCGACAGCTATCCAGCCTCTCCCCGCAGTTATGTTTTCCTGCCAGGCAGGAACGTAAACCAGTGAAAGGTACGCTCCTCCAAGCCCGCACAGGGCGCCGCCGGCAAGGATATGCACATACTTGTACAGTGAAACGCCAATGCCTGCCGCATCTGCCGCGGCGGGATTTTCCCCCACTGCCCTAAGGTTAAGTCCTTTTCTGGTATTGAAAAGGTAAATTCCAAGACCGATTGCAAGCATATAAGAAAGATATATCAATATGTCGTGGTTAAACAGTATTTGCCCTATTCCGGGAATATCGCCGAGCAGCGGTATTTTAACCGGGTAGAACCATGCCTTGACGGAAGCGGGCACTACCTGTCCGCTTAGCTTCTGGCCAATAAATCCTGCAATTCCGGCTCCGAAAATAGTTAGTGAAAGACCGGACACGACCTGGTTTGCTCTTAGGGTTACTGTCAAAAAAGCAAATATGAGTGAGCCAAGAGAGGCTGCAAGCATTGCTGCTGTCAATGCAAACAAAGGATTCCGGGTGATAAGGCCGAACTGAAAGCCTGCAACTGCTCCCATCAGCATCATGCCCTCCACGCCTAGATTCAGATTGCCTGAGCGCTCGGTAATGGTTTCTCCCAGAGTTGCATACAAAAGGGGCGTGCCGGCTTTTACTGCCGCCGTAAGAAAAAGTGCCGCATAGGCCGCTAATGAAGCTGCATCCATACTAAATCCCCTCCTTCTTGAAATTGATTTTATACTGAATAAAGAATTCGCTGCCAAGCACAAAGAAAAGTATCATGCCTTGCAGAATTGACGCCGCTGCCTGAGGTATCTGGAAAACAGTCTGTATATATGAGCCGCCTTGCACCAGTGCGGCAAACAGAAAGGATACCAGCATTATGAGAGCAGGGCTGAGCTGGCCAAGCCAGGTTGTGATAATGGCGGTATAGCCTATTCCTCCCGAAACATCCACGGAAAGTGTTCCGTGAACGCCAGAAGCCTGTATCATGCCGGCAAGGCCGCAAAGTCCTCCGCTTAGAAGAATTGCTGCCACTATAATTTTTTTTACGTTCATGCCTGCATAGCGGGCTGTGTTTTCGCTCTCTCCAATAACAGATATCTCATAGCCCTTTTTTGTGTGATACATGAAAATATGCATAAGAGCAACCAGCGCGAGGGCAATAATCAAACCTATGTGTATACCCATAAAGCCGGGAAGAATTGCCGTCTCCTTGAAAGCAGCTATAATGGGAAACCCTTTTGCATTTGGATCCTTCCAGGGTCCGTACTGGAGATATGTTATCCATTTTATAGCTATATAGTTCATCATAAGAGTAAACAATGTCTCGTTTGTTCCGAACCGGGCTTTGAAAAAGCCTGGAATCAGCGCCCACAAACCTCCTCCAGCTATGCTTGCTGCCGCCATTACAAGCAGAAGAAAAGGTTTTGGCATATCGTGATGGTTTAGTGCAAAGTAGCTGGCAGCAAAAGCACCCATGTAGATCTGGCCCTCGGCGCCGATATTCCAAAATTTCATTTTGAAAGCGGTTGATATTCCCAGAGAGGTAATTACAAGCGGGATAGTCATTATTATAGTTTCTCGCAGGCCATAGAAGCTGCCAAATGCACCCTGAAGCATGGCAAAATAAATTGCAGCTGGATTTTGACCCATTATCAGTATGAAAATTCCTGATGTAAACAGCGCCATAATTACGGCAGCAAGCCTGAGCTGTATGTATTGCTTTTTTGTAAGGTCTGTCCTTTTTGATATTCTAAGCATAGGAGCTACCTCCTTTTATTTTTTCCAGGCACACTCCTGCCATCATTAGTCCAAGTTCTTCTTTTGTAACCTTTGCGGCATCAACTATACCGGTTATTTCTCCGTTGCAGAGGACCATAATTCTGTCACACAGCTCCATTAATACATCAAGGTCCTCACCAATGTAAAGGATGGCTACATCCTTTGCTTTCTGCTCATTTAAAAGGTCATAAATAGTATAGGACGCTCCTATGTCAAGGCCCCTGACGGGATAAGCGGTTATCAGCAGATGGGGATTTGAGTCAAGCTCCCTTCCCAAAAGCACCTTCTGGATGTTGCCGCCAGAGAGCTGTTTTACAGGGTGATTAACTCCGGGGGTTTTTATATCAAGTCTTTTTACAAGCTGTTCAGCTTTTTCCTTCAAAGGCTTCCTGTCTATCAGAAAACCCTTATGGTTCTGATAGTCCTTAAGGAGTAAATTGTCTACAATGTCCATTGATGCAACGAGGCCCATTCCAAGTCTGTCCTCAGGAATGAAGCTCATGCTGACGCCTTTTTTTATTATTTCTCTTGGCGTTTTGCCCACAAGGCTTTCACCCTCGTAGCGTATGTCACCGGAGTAAACCTCGTAAAGGCCTGCAATAGCTTCACACAGCTCCTTTTGTCCGCTGCCTGCCACGCCTGCCACCCCAAGAATCTCTCCTTTTGACAGGTCAAAGGAAACATTTTGTAATACCTTCACGTTGTCATCATCAACCAGAGTGAGGTTTGATACCTTTAGTATGGTTTCCTTCTTTTGATTTTCAAGGCGCTTAATGGAAAGGTCTACAGGACGGCCTACCATCAATTCGGTAAGCTCGTTAATATTTGTAGCTGATTTGTCCAGTGTGGCTACGGCTTCTCCCTTGCGCAGCACAGTTATCCTGTCGCTGATTTCCATTACTTCGTTAAGCTTGTGGGTAATGATAATTACCGCGCAGCCCATTTCCCTCATTTTACGCATAATATCAAAAAGCTTTTGGGTTTCCTGCGGAGTAAGAACTGCGGTAGGCTCATCAAGAATAAGTATCTCCGCTCCCCGGTATAAAACCTTCAGTATTTCCACAGTCTGCTTTTCTCCAACAGACATGTTGTAAACCTTTTTGTCGGGATCTATATCAAGCCCGAGCTTGCGGGCCAGTTTTCCGATTTGTTCAGACAGTCTTTTTTGATTTATGAAAAAATTGCCTTTTTGACCTATAATAATATTTTCCTTTGCTGACAGCACTTCCACCAGCTTGAAATGCTGGTGCACCATACCGATACCCATAGCGATTGAATCTGCGGGAGATTTGAAGCAAACTTCTCTACCGTCAATAATGATGGAGCCGCTGTCAGGTGTGTATATGCCGGAGAGCACATTCATAAGCGTGCTTTTCCCGGAGCCGTTTTCGCCCAGGAGAGCGTGGATTTCGCCTTTATGTACGGAAAGGTCTATTTTGCTGTTGGCGACTACAGTTCCGAAGGATTTTGTGATGTTTTGCAATTGTATATAAGTTTGTCTGTTCATGGAAACCACCTGTTTTAAATTTTACACCCCGGACATTTCACATAAAAAATGACCGGGGTGTATCCGCAAACACTTGAATTACTTCTGAACCTCTATTTTGCCTTCAACGCCCTGCACGAACCAGTTCATATCCATGCTCATGGTATCTTCATAATTGAGTGTTTTCCCCTCGGGGACCTTTATATTGCCGGACTGATCCTTGATTGGGCCTTTGAAAACCTGAAGGGTGCCATCTATTATTTGCTTTCTTGCTTCTTCTACCTTTGCTTTTGCTTCTGGAGGAGCTACTTCTGTCAGAGGCGCCAGGTCAAGCAAGCCTTCCTTGATGCCTCCCTGATATGCTGCAGCCTTCCAGGTGCCTTCCATTATGGCTTTGACCTCCTGAACATAGTATACTCCCCAGTTCCAGACGGGAGCAGTCATGTATGCCTTGGGTGCTGCGCTTGGCATATCCAGATTATATCCTATGGCATATGCACCTCTCTCCTGAGCTGCAATATATGTTGCCGTTGAATCATTGTGCTGGGTTATTACATCGCAGCCGTCATCCAAAAGAGCAACGGCAGCAGCTTTTTCCAAGGCTGAGTCAATCCAGGTATGGCTCCATCTGACCTTGACAACAGCATTCGGATTAACAGACTGCACACCAAGCGTAAATGCATTGATGCCATTTATAACTTCAGGTATTTCATATGCAGCCACGTAGCCTATTTTATTAGTCTTTGTCTTTAATCCTGCAACTATACCGGAAAGATATCTTGGCTCATACATGCGCCCGAAGTAGTTGGACATGTTTTCAGCAGTCTTGAAGCCGGAGCAATGGAAGAACTTTACCTTGGGGTTTTCCTTTGCCGCTTCAAGAGTGGGATCCATATAACCGAAGCTTGTAGTGAAAATTACATTGCAGCCTGCGTTGATAAGCTCCTTTATTGCTTTCTTGGACTCGGGTCCTTCCGGGACAAGCTCTCTGTACATTGTTTCTACCTTGAGCTGTTCCTTGAGGTAGTTCATACCGTTGTAGTGCGCTTCTGTCCATCCCCCGTCCTTTATTGGGCCGATGAATACAAAGCCTACCTTAACCTTGCCGTTTGATGCTCCTGTGCCGCATCCTGCAGTGAACACCAGTGAGAGTGCCAAAACTATCACCAGCATGATGGAAGTAACTTTCCTTGACATGATTTTTCCTCCTCTTAATGTATTTATTTTATATTAATCAAGTATTGCGCGCCCGTCTTCGAAGGAGCGGACAACTGCGAGGGATTTCAGGTTAACACCCATTTCCCTGAGAATTTTGCCGCCTTCCTGGAAGCCTTTTTCAATTACTATTCCTACGCCCGCTAGGGTTGCTCCCGCCTGGCTTATGATGTCCATAAGACCCAAAACAGCCTTGCCGTTTGCAAGAAAGTCATCAATGATGAGCAGGCGATCCCCCTTGTTGATATAGCGTTTGGAAACTCTGATCTTGTAAGTCTTAGCCCTTGTAAAGGAATAGACCTGGCTTTCGTACGTATCTGAATCAAGGTTGCTTGACTCGGTTTTCTTTGCAAAAACCACAGGCACGTCAAAATATTGGGCGGCAATACAGGCAATTCCTATTCCCGAGGCTTCAACGGTGAGGATTTTAGTTATTTTCTCATCCTTGAAAAGCTCCAGGAACTCTTTTCCCATTTCATTGTAGAGCCTAACATCTATCTGGTGGTTCAGGAAGCTGTCAACCTTCAGGATATCCTTTCCCACGACCCTTCCGTCTTCAATAATGCGCTTTTTCAGAATTTCCATATGGAATCTGCCTTTCATCTGTTGAGTATATAAAGCATCAAATTACGTCCGAATAACTAACGTAGACTATTTCAAATAATAACAAAATCAGACTAAATAATTTTACATTAGAAACTAATAAAATGCAAGGAATATTATGTAGCCAAAATAACGTGTAACGTTGATTTATAAAGATTTCAAGCAGAACCGTCTTTTTTGGAAACAGAATTATTCGCACATAATTATCCTGTCGTCAAAGCTCTGAACAACTTTTCTGCCTGGAGGCACTATTAGAACCTCATCTTCGTTAAAAATTCCGTTAAGAATTCTCTGAAGGAGAGAGTGGTCACCCTTGAGGTCAATGAAGTTCCAATTAAGAAATCTGGCGCTTTGTTCCGTAAAAGACCTGTACCGGTCTTTGTTCCCGAGGCAGTCCCAGGTTATAAGGGCAGCGCTGTTGTAGTCCTTCATCCAGCCCTGCTCCATATCCATCAGGAACTCGGCGTTATCCTCTCCATATTTCTCGCAATACTCTTTATATAGGGTTTTATACTTCAATTCGCTGGGCTGCCAGCCCCTTTCGATCCATCCGGATGAAAACCAGTATGTTCCCGGATGTGCTTCGAAATGTTCCTTGTAGCTATCTTTTGAGCCGAGCAGAAGTGTTATGCAGTCATGGCCTCTTGGTATGACAAGCGGTACTGTACTGCTGGAAAGACCTGCTACGCCATTGCTGCAAAGACCATACCCCAGGATAATGTAATCATAGTGAGGGGCTGTGTTATAGTAATTATAACTAAACCCTTTGTTTGCACGATCTATCTCATCCTGCAGCATTTTGCGAAGCTCATCCGGAGTGTTGTGCAGGCCCTGGTGCAGAAAGGTAACGTCTATAAAGCACTCAGACTGGCTGCCAAGGTATGATATTTCCCTGTTTAAAACATCGCAGGCTATTACCTTAAGCCTTAACATAAAATCACCTTTTCTTTTGAGATCTTGACATGATTTTGATAATCAAATTATAGCATAAACTGAGATTGAATTATTGCAAAAAATTATTATAATAATGATTATATCATTTGTCTGTGTTATATTTATTGAAACACATTGTGGTAAAATACGGTCAAATGGCTGCTTGGAGATGTGCAGATGAAGATAGGAAACGTGACGCTGGAAAACAATATATTTCTTGCTCCTATGGCAGGGGTTACGGACATGCCTTTCAGGATATTATGCAAGGAACAGGGCTGCGGACTTGTATATACGGAAATGGTAAGCGCAAAGGGAATGCACTACAATGATGAGAAAAGCTTCAAGCTTACTGAAATAGCAAAAGAGGAAAAGCCTGCCGCAGTACAGATTTTCGGCTCCGATCCGGATATAATGGCAGGAATTGCCGAAAAGCTTAATAATTCAGACGCAAGCATTATTGATATAAATATGGGCTGCCCTACCCCCAAAATAACCAAAAACGGTGAAGGCAGCGCTTTGATGAAAAAGCCCGAGCTTATTGCCAAAATAATAAAATCTGTAGCGAAAGCTTCGGTTAAGCCTGTTACTGTAAAGATACGCAAGGGATGGGATGAGTCAAGCGTAAATGCTGTTGAAATAGCAAAAATAGCAGAGGAAAACGGCGCAAAAGCAATAGCTGTTCATGGAAGGACCCGGGAGCAGTTTTACAGCGGGAAAGCGGACTGGAGCATTATCAGGAAGGTAAAGGAGGCCGTAAGCATTCCTGTGATTGGGAACGGTGATGTTGCAAAGCCCCAGGACGCCGAACGACTGCTGGATGAGACAGGCTGCGACGCAGTTATGATAGGAAGGGGCGCTCAGGGAAATCCCTGGATATTCAGGAGGGCACTGCATTACCTGGGCACGGGAGAAATGCTTCCGGAGCCTTCGCCTGAGGAAAAGATAAATACTGTTATACGTCATATGAATATGCTTGTGGAGCTAAAGGGAGAGCATACGGGAATATGCGAGATGCGCAAGCATGTTGCCTGGTATATAAAGGGCATGAAAAATGCCGCCGCCGCAAGGGACACAATCTTCAAGCTGAACTCGGCTGACGAGATAATCAGAACCTTAAAGGAGCTGCTAAGGTGAGTCAATCTTGTTGAGGCATTCCATTATTCCGGCTGCGAGGCCCTCGGCGGCAGACTGCCTGAATTCGCTTGAGGACATGAGGGAGGCGTCGGATTTATTTGTCATGAAGCCGAGCTCTACAAGCACGGAAGGCATTCTTGCATGCCTTAACACAGCAAGGTCGGTCCTGTCAATTATTCCTCTGTCCCTTGTCGGAAGCTTTTCCATAAGCTTTGCCTGCACTGACGTGGCATAATCAATTTCGTTAAGATACCCGGCTGATAGTTTTTTCGATGGGAAATATAGAGTCATGGTACCGTGGAGAGAGGAATCCTTGAACCAATTGCTGTGAATGCTTACAAAAAGGGCAGCCTCCTTCCTGTTTGCAAAGTCTATCCTTTCGCGGGGCGACAGGAAGGAGTCATCCTTTCTTGTTAAAAGCACAAGTACTCCCTTGGATTTCAAAATGCTGTGGAGTCTTAGTGAGACATCAAGATTTATTTCCTTTTCCGCAATCCCGTTAACCACTGCTCCGGACTCAGAACCGCCATGGCCTGGATCAATGACCACAAGCTTGGGCTTTTTCCAGGGTATAGGCTTAAAATCAGCCGCATCATCAAAATAAGGGGTGTATGACCCGGGCTCTGTACTGTATGCAGTGTGCTCATTTTCAATGTCTGGAATTTTGAAATCTCGAGGTTCTTCATAAAGGGATGGACTGAGCGCACGGGAAAATGAGCTTTTACCCGGAAATGATCCGTTTATAAGCAATCTGGAGGCATAAATAATGCTTGAGTGCGGAACACATGCAATTAATAGCGCTATTATTACCGGAATCAGCAAAATCCTTGACTTTTTCATGCTAAGCCTGCATTCTCCCTTAAAGAAGCTCCTCTTTTGATTAAATCTATTATACTACATGCTTCAACACAAATCATCAAAAAATGATAAAGCCGAGAGATTTATGCATCTTGTTTCAAGAAAAGCTCTTTTTGCAGTATAATCAGGTGCAGATTATTGTATAACTCTCCTTGCCCCGACATAACGCTGAGCATAGTACGTCTTATTAATGTCTGATATTGTAACTTTATTTGCCCCGGAGCTTGCATGAATAAATTGGCTATTGCCAATGTATATTCCTACATGTGACGGGCCGGGCTTGTATGTGGAGAAGAATACAAGGTCACCGGGCTTCAAATCGCTTCTTGGCACCCATTTTCCGGCTTCATACAGCAAGGCTGAGGTCCTGGGGAGTGTTATGCCGTTCTTTAGGAACACATAGTGTGTAAAGCCTGAACAGTCGAACCCCGAGGGTGACATCCCACCCCAGACATATGGCACTCCAAGGTACTGCTCCCCTTGCAGTATTACCTTGTCAACCTTAATTTCTCTAGCGGTTGCCCGGCCTACTATACCATCCGCCGCAAGGTTGTTGTCCCTTTGGAAAGCAATAACGGACTGCTCCGTTGCGCTTCCAAAGTATCCTGTGGGACCGTAGTTAAAGTACCCAAGGCTTCTCAAGTCATTCTGAAGGTTGAATACCTCCTCACCCTTCATTGACTTGTATAAAGTTATTCCGCTTGAGTAATAATCCGCAAATACCGTTGTGGCAAATGTTGATATTATTGCTGCAAAAATGGCAGCAGCAAACAAAAGCTTTTTTATCATGTCAATTACCTCCTCTCAGAGCCTACGAGGTTAGCTGACGGGTGCGGAGAGAGCGGTATCCCCTAAATCCGTAATGCCGGAAATTAAAATATATTTTTCCGGCTCTGGATTATTAACCCCAAATTAATTCTTGAATCCCCCGTTCCTTTTACAAGGATTAGGCAAAATATTGCTCATGATAAAGGTCAGGCCTGTTCCGTGGAGACCGGTCCATGACCAGTGTTAAATTATAAGGGCATGTGCTGCGCAAATCAACCTGTAATATATGGAATAACAAAAAGCATTTCCAAATATTTATAAAGGAGAACATATTTGAATGGAGCCGACATGAGCAGAAAATCCTTTATCGGCGGCACCGTGATACTGATGCTTGCCGGATTCGTAGTGCGGATTCTGGGGTTTGTATACAGAATATACCTTGCGAACCTGATAGGTGCGGAAGGACTGGGCTTGTTCCAGCTGATATCACCTGTATACTCGCTTATAATTCTTACGCTTACTTCAGGAGTGTCAATAGCGGTATCCAAAATGGTAGCGGAGGAGTATGCGAAAAATCATATTATCAACCTAAGGAGAATTACTTATTGCGCCCTGGTTGTGGTTGCCGGTGCCGGAGTAATAGTGTCAGGCATAATGTTTGCATTTATGGATTTCATAGTTGATGTTATCCTTAAAGACAGCAGGACATATTATTCCATGATATTTCTTTTGCCGTGCATACCGGTAATTGCCGCCGCTTCTGCAATCAAAGGGTATTTTTACGGAATGCAGGATGTAGTGCCAACAGCCATTTCCCAGATCGTTGAGCAAATTGTGAGAATCGGACTTGTCATGGCTATGGCAGGGTATTTTTTAAATATCGGACTTGAGTATGCATGCGCTCTGGCTGTCATAGGAATGGCTTTTGGAGAAATTTCAAACCTTTTGGTGGTTTATATTATTTATATAAGGCGCAAGGGGAAGGAGACAGACCGGCAGAACAAGAAAGGCCTGATGCCAAAGCGCAGGATTGTCAGTGAAATCATAAAAATTTCCATACCTGTGTCGCTGAACAGGTTTATTAATGGAATAATGTATTCTGTTGAACAGCTTCTCATTCCAAACAGGCTCCAAGCGGGCGGAATGGATCTGAAGGGAAGTCTTGAGGAGTTTGGAAGACTTACGGGAATGGCCATGCCTTTGCTGTTTTTCCCTTCCGTCATAACCTCCGCTCTGGCTACAACCCTTGTTCCGGCAATATCCGAGTCAATATCAACAAAGAGCTACAAGACTGTGAATTACAGGATTTCTAGGTCTGTTCAGCTGACCTTTATTCTTGGTTTCATTTTTACTGCAATATTTCTTGCTTATCCGGATGAAATCGGCAATCTTTTATATAAAAAACAGAATATAGGCAGCATGCTTTATATGCTGTCCTTTACCTGCATTTTCATGTATGTCCAATCTACTTTGCTTGGCATACTGAACGGACTTGGGATGCAAGGGATATCACTGCAGAACTCTGTTATTGGCAGTGCAATAAGGATAGGCTTTGTTTACTTTTATGTGCCTTTATATGGTGTCAAGGGGTATGTATGGGGGGTAATAATAAGTTCAAGCTTTGTCTGCATCCTGAACCTTTACTATGTAACAAAAACAACGGGTATGTCTGTGGATTTCAGAAACTGGGTATTTAAGCCTGGTATCGTCGGGATAATTATGTTTATGACGGGAAGATACATATACAGCTTTTTTACAATCTTTATTTACAAGGAGGCATTGATAACTACTGCGGCAATAACCGGGAATATAGCTGTTGCAATTGCTCTTATGGTGGCGGGTGGAGTTTTGGATAAGGATGAGCTCCTCAGATTGCTGGGTGTTAAAAAACGGGAAAAAACATAGAAAATAAAAAAATAAACAGATAATTATATCTATATAGGTTACGATAAATAGCTTACATTGAGGAGAAAAGGATTGTTCAAAGGCATTTCAATAGCATCGAAAAGATGAATTGGGGGGGAAATGTCTTTATGGTTGGGGCATGAATTCACTTTTCTCGGAAGTATTCCTTACGGGTCAGTGAAATGGCCTTTGCCCAATAACTTTTTCCATGCAAGCTATTTATCGTATTTAATATAATTGAGCTCCTTTTTGTTTATAAGTCAGAGATGGCCAAAATCAAATTTTGATTAAACTTCATATAATGTGGTATAAATATATTACAAGGTCAAAGAAAGTCAAAGACTAATGGAGGTGTTGTATATGTTTGGATTGACTCCGTTCAATAGCAGAAAACA
>JAOACY010000029.1 GCA_026417615.1 Clostridia bacterium | reverse complement strand
TCATCAGATGTTGTAAAGCCTTTTTTAAATTCTATCATTTTAAAATTCTGGTTGGCAGCCTCGGCGCTGACACCTTCCGGACGCTCCGAAACATACCCGTCAATTACCCCTGACTCAAGTGCAACCCTCATCGCCGGGAAGTTATCCATAGCCGGCTGCTTGTCTACGCCTTGAATCTGGTCAATAACCGAATAATGGAAGGTATTGAGCTGCGCAGTGATTTTTGCACCTTTAAAATCATCAATGGATGAGGCACCTTCAAATTTTCCGCCCTTTTTCACAACCATGACCAGGTCTGATTTATAGTAATTAGCTGAGAAATCTATAGTCTTCTTGCGTTCAGCAGTCGGTGACATCCCTGCGATAATTGCATCAATTTTGCCTGAAGTTAATGCAGGAACCAAACCGTCCCACTCTGTCTTGACAATCACCAGCTTCTTGCCCAGGCCTTCGGCAATCCTTTTGGCAATTTCCACATCGTATCCGCCCGCATATTCTGCGCTGCCGTCGATTTTAACTCCACCGTTTGAATCATCGTTCTGAGTCCAGTTAAATGGAGCATATCCCGCTTCCATACCTACCTTGAATGTTTCTCCTCCTGATTTTGAACCGCTTGTCCCACAAGCTGTCAAAAGAATGGACAGCACCAGAACCACAGACACAAGCAGTAACATTTTCCTTCCCATCTAAGCTTCCTCCTGTCAAAATAAGTAAAATAAGTACTTCGCATTAAAAGGACCTGATGTTATCTCAGGCCCTTCATTAAACCGGATATTCACATTAACAGTTTACAATAACGTTTCCCATCTGTCAATCCAATACCTATGTTATAAAGTTTCGATATAAATTCAGCTAATTATCCAAGTATTTTTATTCTTCATAGCATATAACAGGAGTACCCTCTTCAATATTGTCAAAAATCTTTTTTGCCAGATACAAGGGTGAATTGATGCAGCCATGGGAGCCATTGCTTTTATATATGCTCCCCCCGAAAGAGTGCCTCCAGCTGGCATCATGTATTCCTATGTTTCCGTTAAAGGGCATCCAGTACCTTACCTCCGATTCATAATCCTGACCGTTTAGAATTGAATCTTTTTCTTTGTAGTTTATAAAATAAACCCCTGTGGGAGTGGCATGCCCCTTTGATGGGTTGCCTGATACTACGGGGCCTTGAGCGACAAGCCTTCCTCCCTTGTAAAACCATAAATGCTGCCTCGTAAGGCTTATCTCAACATAAGTATTTCCTATGTCATTTTTACCCCTTGTAGCTGCTCTTTGAGAATAAACCGGCTCTCTCTCGGTCACTTCGCCATGCATCACGCTTTTTGCAATAGCCTTTGCTTCAGCCTCCCTGTTTATTCTCCATCCATAGAAGCCTCCCTTTACTTCTATTGTTCTATATGAAGAGGTTCTGATTTTTCTTGCCATACCAACGGTATCATATTTTTTGCTCAGTGCCCTCACATATTCCTTCACTGAATTTGCATTTATTACCACATCCAGATTCTCGTCAACACTAAGCCATTGGTTTATTATGCCTGCATCCAATATCTCCTTTTCTTCTCCAAATACATAAGTGGTTCTTGATGATACGCACTTTTCCAGTTGTTTCTTGGTTTTAGGAGTTTTCTCAGAGCTTAAGGTGTATTTCGGGTTTTCATAACAGTCATTTTCATTTAAGTCAAGTCTTGTCCTGCCTTCTTTTATGCTCATTTCTAAGGCTTTTTTCAGTTTCTCCCTGTTCACCTTGTTCCCGTAAATCTCCTTTATTGTCTCGTAGGATCCGTTCATAAATCTGAAGCTTACATTCTTTGGCTCAATAAAATCTTTGTTCAAACAATTTAATTCATTTACTTTTTTTTCAAGCAAGGCATTATTAAAAACATACAAATCGCATATAAAATATTTTTGCTCCCAAAACAATGAATTTATCCATATGATTGGATTCTGCGCAAAAAAAATACTTCTGATGTCACATTCTTCATTTATCTTCAATTCAATTTCCTGAGCCACTATAGTTTCAATTTCGCCATTTCTTTCTATGAGATCAACCTTATAATCCTTAACATAGAGTCTAATTGCTTTTTCGGCTTTTTCCATGCTCATAAGCGAAATATCTGCACCATTTAAATAAGTTCTGAAAAAAGCATGGTTAATAAAATAAAAACTAACCAGAATATACGCAAGCAAAAAACAAGCAAACACTATTAAAGTATTTGATGCGGCTTTGCTTTTTAAGAGCCTTTTTATATCTATTAAAAGCATTTTCATTTTACCTGCTGAATAGTTTTGTGATACATATAATATATATATTTGGAATTGATGAATATGACTGAAGCTTCAAATAATACTAACCCTGCTTTTTGCTTTTTGTTTTGATTATTTTATATTGCTTTTTAATATCTCAAATTCATTTTTTGCAAACCTGATTAACCCTTCGTCTCGCATATTGCAGAGTTCGCGTGACAATGCGCTCCTGTCTACACAAAGATAATTAGCAAGGCCTTCCCGGTTATATGGTATTGTGAATTTTTTTGAATGATTTATTTGTGCCTGAGCATTGAAAAAAGCCAATAACTTTTCCCTTGTTGTACGTTTTGATAGAATTTCGATTTTCTGGCTAAGCGCAATATTTTTTTTTGAAAGCAATGCGAGCATATTGCCTATTAAGGTTGAATGAAATATGCAGGCATTATGGCAGGTTTTAACTATTTTCTTGCAATCAATAAAAAGTATTTCACAATCTTCAATTGCTTGAACAGTCACGGGGCTTTCATCAATATCAGCACAAGCAAATGCTTCGGCAAAAATATCATTTACGCCTAAATGAGTAAGAATATTAATATTGCCTTCCATGTCTTCTTTGACGATTTGAATGCCGCCCGTTAAAACTATTCCAATAAAATTAACATGGTCGCCTTGAAGTATGATGATATCCTTTTTCTTGTATGATACCAGCCTGGAAGACAGGCACTTAATAATGCTTTCCAAATCAGCTTCATTAAAATTATTAAATATGGCATTTTTTTGCAGCTGCTTTAAATATTTCTTCATAAATCCTCTCTTTTGTTGCAAATGCAACAGTTGTTTGAAATTCATTATAATATACTAATGTTATAAAAAACAAGGAGGTATTTAAAATGATTCGACAGATTATAAAAATAGACGAAGAAAAATGCAATGGTTGCGGATTATGCGTCAAAGCCTGTCATGAAGGAGCTATCGGTATGGTGGATGGAAAAGCAAAGCTTCTTCGTGATGATTATTGCGACGGATTAGGCAACTGCCTGCCGGTTTGCCCAACTGGTGCCATCAGCTTTGAGGAAAGAGAAGCTGCCGCATTTGATGAAGAAGCCGTAAAGAAGAACCCTGAAAGCAAGCAGCCAAAAAACTTGGCCTGCGGCTGTCCGGGAACCCATTCCAAAACCCTTGAGCGTAATGTTATCAACGAACACAAAGAGGCTGCCAATATACCTGTCAAAACTCACTTAAACCAATGGCCAGTACAAATAAAGCTTGTTCCCGTGAATGCACCTTATTTCAATAATTCTCATTTATTAATTGCGGCAGACTGCACCGCTTATGCATACGGTAATTTCCACGGCGAATTGATGAAAAACAAAATTACGCTTATAGGCTGCCCAAAGCTTGATGAAGGGGATTATAGCGAA
This sequence comes from Clostridia bacterium, assembly GCA_026417615.1. GTDB lineage: Bacteria > Bacillota > Clostridia > Acetivibrionales > JAFADI01 > SKW22. The sequence goes on along the minus strand of JAOACY010000029.1, from coordinate 15,874 downwards.
AAGCTTACTGCAATATTAAAGCATAATAATATTAAATCAATTACTGTTGCCAGAATGGAAGTGCCTTGCTGCGGAGGCATTGAAAACGCTGTCAAGACAGCTCTCAAAAACAGCGGAAAGCTCATACCCTGGCAAGTTGTCACAATATCAACAGACGGCAGGATAATTGAAGAATAATTAATTTCTGCAAATATGATGCGATACCCGCAAAGTTGATTTATCAAGTCAACTTGCGGGTTTTTTATATCAAATATTTTTATATTCACTCTATCCGCTAATTGGTTCTTGCAGCAAATCAAAAAGAAGCTCCTGGCAAGCAGATATTATTGCCAGGAGACATAATTCAAGTCTACTATTGGAAATATTAATATTAATGATAATTCTTGAAGTGTGATTTCTATTGCTTGTTTTTAAGCCATAAATAATTTTATGTCATCTTCAACGGTTCCAATACCAGCAATTCCGAAAGTTTCAACAAGAACCTTTGCCACATTTGGAGATAAGAATACCGGCAAGGTAGGACCTAAATGAATGTTTTTGACTCCTAAATAAAGAAGGGCCAAAAGCACGATAACCGCCTTTTGTTCATACCAAGCGATGTTATAAGCAATCGGAAGCTTATTTACATCGTCAAGGCCAAAAACCTCTTTAAGCTTCAGAGCTATAACCGCCAGAGAATAAGAATCATTGCATTGACCTGCATCAAGCACCCTTGGAATGCCTCCTATGTCGCCAAGCGGCAATTTGTTATATCTGTATTTTGCACATCCGGCAGTAAGTATGACAGTGTCATTTGGAAGCTTCTCCGCAAATTCGGTATAATATTCTCTTGATTTCATTCTTCCGTCGCAGCCGGCCATAACAAAGAATTTCTTAATTGCACCTGATTTTACTGCATCAATCACCTTGTCAGCCAAAGCAAATACTTGTGCGTGTGCAAAGCCTCCAACAATACTGCCTGTTTCAATTTCTTCAGGAGCCTTTGATTTTTTTGCCATTTCAATGATTGCCGTAAAATCCTTTCTGCCTTCATTATCTGCCTCAATATGTGTGCAGCCTGGATAACCTGCCGCACCAGTGGTAAATATCCTGGCTCTTACCTCTTCGCTTTTGGCAGGCACAATACAGTTGGTCGTAAAAAGAATAGGTCCGTTAAAAGCTTCAAATTCCTCAGTTTGCTTCCACCATGAACCACCATAGTTCCCTACAAAGTTTTCGTAATTTTTAAAGAACGGATAATAATGAGCCGGAAGCATTTCACCATGTGTATATACATCAACACCGGTTCCTTTGGTTTGCTCAAGCAGCTGTTCAAGATCTGTCAGGTCGTGTCCTGAAATCAATATGCCCGGTTTCGTGCCTACTCCAATATTAACGCTTGTTATTTCAGGATTTCCATATTTTAATGTGTTGGCCTCATCAAGAAGCGCCATCGTAGCAACCCCAAGCTTCCCTGTTTTAAGCGTTAAGGCGACCAACTCATCAACTGATAAATTGTCATTTAAAGTAGCTGCCAATCCTTCATAGATAAATTCGTAAATATCAAAGTTTTCTTTTCCTAGGTTCAAGGCATGATGCGCATATGCAGCCATGCCCTTTATTCCGTAAGTAATAAGCTCTCTAAGTGATCTGACGTCTTCGTTTTCAGTTGCAAGCACTCCGATTTTCAATGCTTTTCCAAGCATTGAAGCCTTGTCAGCCGTCTCAAATTCTGCAGCATCATCAAATTCAACTCCGGAAACCTTCTTTTTTAATTCGTTTCTTAAATAAAGGATTTTTTTGATTTGCTTTTCTATAGCTGCCTCATCAAAATTAGCATTGGTAATAGTAATAAAAAGGCTCTTCACCACCTCATGATTCACTTCCTTAAGCTCCTTAGCTTGAAGCTTTCCTTTAACTACTACTTCTGAGATTCCTTTTAGGGAATAAATTAATAAATCCTGAAGTTTTGCCACTTCCTCATTCTTGCCGCAGACACCCTTAAGCTGGCAGCCTACGCCCTTTGCAGCTTCTTGACATTGATAACAAAACATGCTCATATATACCCTCCTATATTTTTCTAATTTTTTATTTTATTATAACTTACATGCAAAACCATATCCGTTGCATATGCAACGATTTTATATTTATTTTTCAACAAAATATGATATAATGAAAATTATAGTTGGTATTTAAAGACTAGTTAATTTATTTTCGATAAAAAGGAGAGTGTTTGTTGTGAAAAGGAAATTAGGATTGTTGTCTGCTTTTTTCCCCGTGCTGCTTGCGTTGCTCGTCCTTCCAGCATTTTCGAATCCCGTATGCGCTGCCGGAGAGGATGATATTCTGGGCAGGTGGGAGAGATATGGAGACGGAGCGGAAGGCTCAATTGTCTTAGTCGAAAAAGCTGACGGCAAATACAGGGCAAGATTGGAAAAAGCAGCAGGTACTTTAGTTGAACTGGGATTCCAGAAAAATGACATCAAGTGGCAGAAAATCACTTGCAATTCTGCCGGAGTTTACACCGGAGAGGATATGTTCAGATTCATAGAAGGCGGATATGAGTACAGGGCAAGCACCTTTAAAATTAATTCCAAGGGTGATCTTGAAGTTAGTGTCCAGAATAAAGGAGACGCTGTTATCGGCACATATCAGACATGGCGCAAGCTGTCTGCTGCCAAAAAAGGCCAGATTGTGCTATTTATCGGAAATGCTTATATGAAAGTCAATGGTATGTCAAAAGAAATAGATCCAGGCAAAGGAACTAAACCGGTCATTGTTGACAGCAGAACTGTGCTTCCCATAAGAGCAATTGTTGAAGAACTGGGAGGTACAATCGGCTGGGACGGCAATGAAAAAAAGGTAACAATTCAGCTCAATTCAAAAACGCTTGAGCTTTGGATAGGCTGCAACACAACAAAGGTAAACGGAGTTGAAAAAAATACGGATGTTGCTCCTCAGATAATTAATGGCAGAACAATGCTTCCATTAAGATACATAATTGACAATCTGGGCTATGAAGTAATTTGGGAAGGTACAGCCAAAAGTGTTACCATTAACTATTAGAGGGCTTTGTAAAAGCCCTCTTTTTAATATGCATCAGCTGATTTTTCTTTTAATATGGAAAATTTCTTCCTGCTGGCTGAAAAGGCATTCCTTGTAGAATTCAAAGGATTTTCCCAGCTTAACGAGTTGTTCAGTGTTTTGTACCACTTGATTCTCCATTGACTTTATAGAATTCTCCAGTTTTTCCACTTTGCTTTTCAAGCTTTCGGTATCACTTTTAATAGCTCCCACATCGCTTTTAAGCCCGGCAACATCGTTCTTTAAAGAACTGAAATCGGATTCGATCAAAATAACCCTGTTTTCGATAGAGTCTAGCTTCTTAAGAATAATCTGAGTTTCTTCGGAAAGCATTAAAATCACCTCAAGCGAAATTATATCATTATGGTTTTACAAAGACAAGTCCTATGTTATTATTTTGCATTATTTCCTTAATGTTTTTTTATTGTTAATTATTTCCTCAGCGCTGGCGTCAGTAACATCAAAATTACAAATAATTTAAAGGTGCATCCGTTTTCAAACCGATTCCTTTGTTGCTACACAAAAGGCAAAGGAATGAGTTGCCATTTATAGGCGCATATGGTATAATCATTACACACACTCGTCAAAACCTTTCTGTTCTTATACTAATGACAATTGCAAATCAAAGTAGTTGAGCCTTAAACTATAGCAAGGTCGGGTGGAACAATGAAGTGCATCAATTGCCCCTATCTGGTAAAAAGGGAGAACATCTCACGGATATCACGAATCATGGGCTACACCGCAGAGTGTTCCCAGACAGGTATTCTGTTTATACTTGAAGACTATAATGAAGCTCCCGCATGGTGCCCCCTAAATGGAAGCCCCTATGACATGAGCTGATTATCCTTGAGCTCGTTGCTTTAAAACATGCAGCCGGGAAAACTCTTCCCTTTCCTTTTCCTCCAGGGAGTTTTGTATGTAGGCCACAAGCTCCTTGTACTTTGGAATGATTATGCTTTTTAAGGCATTGGCCCTTTTTTGGGTCTTTTTTATGTGGTCAGCGAGCCTGTAAATGGTGTTCTCAACTTCCGCCAGTTCAACGGAGAGCAGCTTGACCTTATTAAAGCTTTCGTAGGCCAGGTCAAGGTAGTAATTTGTCCTGAAAAAGCTGTAATTCACCTTAATATCTTCAGACTGCACAATTTTCATTATAGGAATCTCCACTCCCATTATGCTCCTGAACTTCAGTTCAACACTGTCCTCTTCGGATACCGCATATCCTATCTGCTCTACCGTACTGATGCCAAGGGAGATGTTCGCCCTTTGAAGCGCCTTGTATGCCACGCTAAAAACCTTGTCTATGCTTGACTGAATATGCTCGGCATGCTTGATAAGGGACAGCATCTCCATCACAAGTATGTTTCGCTTCTTATCAAGCAAGTCATAGCCTTGAATTGAAAGATTTAAGTTTGTGCGGGCCTTCATCAAGTTGCCCTTGGTTGGAAACACCGAAACATCCATAACTCATTCACCCCAAATCCCTTCAAAGGAGAAAATTCCTGAACGCAAAAGATATCCCCTCTACTCAGCAGAGGTGTGTCCCCTCTCCTTATAATACTTATCCAATATAGCATTATCTACTCTGTCGAGCTCCTCTCTCGGCAGAATGCCAAGCAGCTTCCAGCCCAGATTCAATGTATATTCAATAGTACGATCCTCGTTTGCACCCTGAGAAATAAATTCCTTCTCGAAGGCTTTGCCGAATTCCATATAAAGCTTATCGGTTTTGCTAAGCTCATCTTCACCAATTACTGAAGCCAATGCTCGAACGTCATGAACCCTCGCGTAAGCTGAAAAAAGCTGCGTAGCGCAAGGTGCGTGGTCTTCCCTCGTAAAGCCCTCTCCGATGCTGTCCTTCATAAGCCTGGACAGTGACGGCAGTATGATTATGGGAGGATATACACCTCTTTGGTTTAAATCTCTGTCGAGAACTATCTGACCCTCGGTTATATAGCCTGTGAGGTCAGGAATCGGATGGGTTATATCATCATTAGGCACAGTGAGTATGGGTATTTGGGTTATTGACCCTTCCCTTCCCTCAATCATTCCAGCTCTCTCATATATTGACGCAAGATCGCTGTACATATATCCGGGAAAACCCTTTCGGCTCGGAATCTCACCCTTTGATGAGGATATCTCGCGCAGAGCCTCACAATAGGCAGTCATATCGGTAAGTATAACCAGTATATGCATACCCAGCTCAAAAGCAAGATATTCTGCGGCTGTCAGGGCGCAGCGCGGAGTGACTATACGCTCAACAGGAGGATCATTTGCCAGGTTCATGAACATTACAACCCTCTGCAGAACTCCGCCCTGTATAAAGCTTTGCCTGAAGTACTCTGCAACATCGTATTTGACTCCCATTGCTGCAAAAACTATGGCAAACTTGGTGTCTTCATGCCTTGGAAGCTTTGCCTGGCGTACAATCTGGGCTGCCAGTTCATTGTGGGGAAGACCGCTTCCAGAAAACAAAGGCAGCTTCTGTCCCCTTATAAGGGTAGTAAGCCCATCTATGGCCGATATTCCCGTTTCTATATAATCTCTCGGATACTTTCTTGATACAGGATTAATAGGATCCCCATTTATATCCCTCTTGACATCGGGATATACCTTGCCGAGCCCGTCAATAGGCCTTCCCAGCCCATCAAACACCCTTCCCAGGATTTCTTCCGAAAGAGGAATCTCCAATGGATGACCAAGGAAACGCACCCTGGAATTCTTTAAAGATATATCCGACGTGCCTTCAAAAACCTGTATTACGGCTGTGTCATCAGAAATGTCCATTACCCTTCCCAGGCGGGTTCCTTCCCCTTCTACGGCTATTTCAACCAGCTCCTCGAATGAGGCACCCTTTACACCTTGAACGACCAGAAGCGGACCATTTATATTTTTAATACCAAGATATTCTATGGACACAGTTGGTTACCTCCCTTACTTCAGCTTCTCCAGACCTTCCCTGAACCTTGCCTTCATCTCCTGGAAAATATGAAGCTCTTCATTGCTGACAGTATATTTCGCCTTAATAATGTCTTCAAAATACCCTGTTTCCTTCACATGAGAAGCTGGTATGCCCTTGCGTATGAGCTCATAGGCCTCCTTGTGCAGAAAAAGTATTATATCCATCATGTAAAATTGCTTTTCCAGTGAGACGTAGGTATCAACAGGGTGGAAAGCTGCCTGCTGCAGGAAGCCCAGCCTTATTGTCCTGCCAGTCTCCAGTGTAAGCTTCTGTTCGTCGGGCAGAATATCACTTCCCACAAGCTTTACTATTTCCAGCAGCTTGCTTTCCTCTTGAAGAATTTTCAAAAGCTCGCTGCGGTGCTTCATAAAAAGCGGATTGACCTTGTCCTCATACCATCCGCTTAGCGCTTCCATGTATTCGCTGTAGCTCAAGAGCCAATGTATGGCAGGATAATGTCTCGCATAAGCCAGCTGCCTGTCAAGGGCCCAGAAGCACCTGATAAAACGCTTTGTATTTTGGGTGACCGGTTCTGAGAAGTCTCCTCCCTGTGGAGATACAGCCCCTATAACAGTAATCGAGCCGATTGAATTTCCTAGGGTTTTGAATCTTCCGGCACGCTCGTAGAACTCAGAAAGCCTTGAAGAAAGATATGCCGGAAAGCCTTCTTCCGCAGGCATTTCCTCCAGTCTGCCTGATATCTCTCGCAGAGCCTCCGCCCAACGTGAAGTGGAGTCGGCCATAATAGCTATATTGTACCCCATATCCCTGTAATATTCAGCAAGGGTTATTCCCGTGTATATTGATGCTTCTCTGGCTGCAACAGGCATATTGGAAGTATTGGCTATAAGGACGGTTCTTTCCATGAGAGGTCTTCCCGATTTCGGGTCCATCAGCTTCGGGAAATCCTCCAGAACCTCTGTCATCTCATTTCCCCGTTCACCGCAGCCAATATATACAATAATATCTGCATCAGACCATTTTGCAAGCTGGTGCTGCGTCATTGTCTTGCCCGTGCCGAAGCTTCCGGGAATCGCAGCAGTACCGCCCTTTCCAATAGGGAAGAAGGTGTCAATGATACGCTGCCCGGTAATCAACGGCTCGTTAACAGCAAGCCTCTCCAAGGAAGGCCGCGCCTTTCTGACCGGCCACTCCTGAAGCATCTTCATCTCGAAGGTTCTGTTTGGGCCTGCGGAAATTCTAATTATTGTATCATAGACAGTGTACTCGCCTTCCGGCATTACTTCTGAAACTATACCTTCAATTCCCGGGGGCACCATGATCTTATGCATGATAAGAGGAGTCTCCCTTGTCTGTGCAACAACCATCCCCTGGCACACCTTGTCACCGGGCTTTACAAATATCTCAACCTTCCACTTTCTTCCCTCTTCATCAAACTCCGTACTGACTCCGCGAGGGATAAAGGCGCCTGTTTTCTTTTCGACAGCTTTCAATGGCCTTTCAATTCCGTCAAAAATATTGCCTATAATTCCAGGCCCCAGCCATACAGAAAGCGGCTTGCCTGTTGGTGCGACAGGCTCACCGGCAGTAAGTCCGGTTGTTACCTCATATACCTGAACGGTGGCTATATCGTTATCAAGGCCTATAACCTCTCCAATAAGCTTCTTGCTTCCCACCATTACAGTTTCATGCATTTTGAAGCTGCTTGCTCCCCGCACCTTGACAACCGGTCCGCTGACCCTTAATATCACGCTTTCTTCCACAAATGTCACCTACTTCAATCTATCCTTAAATCACAGATTTCAAAGAAGTTATCCATGCCAGCCCGAAGCTTTTCTGAAAGGGTATTGTTAACAACAATATCCTTATCTCTGTTATGAACACGGCAGCCTCCGATGATATCATCCTCAACCCCTTCAAAAACCGTACCTTCAGGTAATTCACCCGACAGATTCTTAAAATCAGAGGCAAACCGTTCAAGATCATAGGAGCTCACATATACAGTAAGCTTTCCCTCTCCCGCAATTGTACAGGACTGTATTATCAACTGCCTCAGGTAGGAAAGGTATTGGTCCTTAACCACAAAATTCCTCAAAGCTTCCCTCACCTCAGCATACACGGTATCAAGCATCGCTTCCCTGGCTTTTATCAGTTGGAGCCTGCTCTCCATTATTGCATTTGATATTATATTGTTTTTTTCATTTTCAGCCTGGGTTATTTCCTTCTTTAAGGACTCGTCTGCCTGCTCCTGAAACCTTTTTTTCTCCATGCCCAGGCGCTCTTCAATTTCAGCCCTTGTCCTTTCCATTATCCTGTCTCTTTGAGCAATGGCGTCCTTTAGGATAACCTCATTAAAGTGCTCAAGCTTCTCTTGTATGCCACTCAAATTCTCACCTCAAATCTTTAGCCCTATAGACTCCTTTATATACCTTGTAATAGAGTCTGCGGGCCTGCTTGTGCCATGTCTGTCAGGTATCTCAACGATAAGGGGATACTTGACATTAAGCTTGACATGCTTAATGTAATCAGGTATAAGCCTTGCAAGCTTTTCTGTTATAAGTATAACCGCTGTGGTTTTCATTCCAAGGGCATTTTCAAGCGCTTCGCGCACTTCATGCTCTTCATGCACCACAACCCCCTCTATTCCAGCCAGTCGCATTCCGGTCTGAGTATCGATATTATCGCTTATCAAAAACATTTTCACGATGAACTTCCTCTTTTCTAAAGCCTGCCCAGAATCAAAATTGAGACAATCAAACCGTATATGGCTATACCTTCGGCCAGTCCAACAAATATTAAGGTCTTGCCCAGAAGGCTTGAATCTTCACTGATAGCGCCAAGGGCAGCAGAACTCGACACCGCCACGGCAATACCCGCGCCAATTGTTGCCAACCCTGTAGAAAGAGCCGCGGCCAAAAGTCCGAGCCCATTGACAGAGCCGGCAGCCTGGGCTGAGGCTCCCTCGGCATACGCATTGTTTGCAAGAATCATTGCAGTGGCAACAATCAAAAGGCCGAAAATACTCATTATATTTATTCCCAGTATCTTTTTGGCATTTTTGCCCGCAACCCCTCTTTTGATATAATACAATCCCAGCCCAATCACTGATAAAACAAGAAAAACCGTAACCGCTAAAATGTAACCCATAATGAACCTCCTGTATTTATTTATAAATAATATTGATTCTTTAATGGCTTGTAAGGCCTTCCTTCTCCCGTGAAAAACCTGCTGAACAATTCATAATACTCCAGTCTCAGCGCCTGTATGCCAACTATCAGCCCTTCCAGTCCTACAATAAGAATATTGCCCACGATTACCGCAACTATCCCACCGGGACCCTTCATCATATCCGCAAGGATCAGGACTGCCATAAACAGACCGGCATGGTTTAACGCAAAAGCGCTAAGCCTGATAAATGAAACAGTATTGCTTATGAAGGACAGTACCGTGTCAAACATTTCAAAAAAGGTCTGGACGAAGAAAACGCTTTTGCCGTTTGGAAAGATTTTTTTCCTGTGCACAAGGTTCTCCACCGGTTCCTTGACAAACATGGCCAACAAAGAAAGAGCAAGTATTGCTGCAACAACCCCGACAGGCAAAATAAGCTCCTTGCTTTTTAACAGAAAAACGGCTGAGGATATAACACCCCAAAAGAATACAAATCCTGCGACTCCGTTTCTGTCAAGCAGAATCCTGATAAGATTCCGGCTTTTTATTCCGTTTATAATATTAAGAAGCATGGCCGCGGATATAAAAACAACACCTATGGACACCCCAATAACCAGCATGGTATTGATGTTGTGCATGGGACTGATAATCATTGGCTTCATCCAATCCTCAAATCCAAATACGCTTCCGTAAAAAAATCCGAAAATAACGGAAGAAAGCCCTGCTCCCAGAATAACCCCTCCCAAGGCTATTTTCATTTTCATAAGCAGAATGCCTCCGGCAAACAGCACAAAACCCTGCCCCACATCTCCGAACATCAAACCGAACATGATGAAATATGTTATTGCCACAAAGGCGGTGGGATCAATCTCATTATATGAAGGCAATCCATACATTCGCACCAGTGTCTCAAAAGGACGAATTATGCTGTTATTTCTTATCTCAGTTGGAGGTCTGATGCTTTTTATTAAATTCGGCTCCTCCTGGATATAGATTATTTTTTTATCCTTATCCAATATGGGCATCAGGGCCTTAAGATCCTCCTCTGGCATCCAGCCTATCAGATAAAAGGATTCCGCCGTATGGCATGCGTATTTTCGCACCTCACTTGCCCTGTTAAGCCTCACTGAGGAGTAATAAAGGCAAACCGCCTTTTCCCTGTTTGCTTCTATCAGGTTTTTTACAAGCTCATCCAACCTCTTTTGTTCAGACTTCAGACCGGCAATCTTATCTTTCAGCTGCGCAAGAGCCTCGGTTGGATTTCCCCTGATTTCTCCGGAAATTCTAATGCGTTCGAAATAAAGGGATGAAAAAATTCCATCAACCTTTTCGCTGTATTTTCTTGGTGAAAAATAAATCAGCCAGACGTAGTCCTCGTCCTGGGACACCGTAGTAACAATCGCCTCAAGCTCATCCATATACAGCTGAAGCTGCAGGTAGGTCTTCTTGGGCATCCTTCCAAAACGGAATTTTATAAATTCAAAGTTAAAAAAACTGTCAATATCAACATCCAGGCTGGTCAGCATTTCAAGCTGCTTTTGCATATGGATGCATTTTTTAAGCTGTTCCCTGATGCTTGACCGGTAATCCATATGCTCCTTCAGCTCACGATCCAGAGCCGCCAGCTCATTGCGTATTTCATCGGGAGATGTCATGCACGCTCCATGGTAAAGAGCCTTGCCGTTGATTTCCTTTTCAAGGCCCATTTCAGTTATCAGTGAGGAGCTTTGGGACATAAGGTCATAATATGGATTGTCCGCCGGAAAGGGCGAAAGGCCCTTGATGTTTTCAAGGAAATTCAAAGCGCTTTCCAGTTGTATATTGCTGTCTATAATATGTTTGAATACAAAATCGTCAAAATAATCCTTTAATCCTACAATACTTACAAATTTCATTTTAAGTACCGACATATTCCCACCTCACAAGCGAATACCTAGCAGGTAGCTTTTGATTTCATCCTTCGGGAGACTGTATCTGATGCCTTCAATAAGCGTGATTATATTCTTTATATCAATATCCTTAAGATGCAGGTATGCGATTGACATTCCGAAATTAAAGCTATCCCTCCGGAAATGACTTTTAAACATCCTGTGTGTAAAATTCATAACATTGGTTTCCCAGAGGTGCTCCTCGTCCTTCTTGAATACGCCTGCATACCTCGTAACTGTCACCAGCCTTTTAAATTCTTCCATATCACGGCTCTGTGCCAGTCCTATCAATTGTTCCCTGGTCAACCTGTGCCAATGTGGAATGACATACTTGAAGGTCAGCTCAGCAGGGAACTTGAACAGCTTTTTGCATCTATATATCATTAGAATGTTCAAAAGATCTATTTCAACTCCAAAGGTTTGAGTGACGCTTCTGTGGTCCTCACCGGAGAGAAGTTTGTCCTTCAGCTTCAAAATACTCATAAAAAAATGCAGATCAAGTGACATCTCTATATCAAAAAGGCTGGGTTGCGTGAAATTGTCTGAAAAATGAGAAAGTACATTATAATACTCGCTTCCCTTCAAGTTTGATACAACTTCAAGCAGACTTGATGAGCCTGCCAGCTTATTAAAATCAAGCCGGCTGTACTTTTTTAAGAAAACAAGCGAGTTAAGCACAGCTTCGCTTTCACGGTTTGTAAAAACCACCCTGAAAAGCATTTTGAGGTCCTCCACCTCATACCTGAGGAAGGCTGCCTTCAGAAATTCCTTTGAACCTCCAGGCAGAAAGCGGAAGATCTTTATAAAGTCATCAAACAGCGAGGCTTTAAAAAGCTTTTCAAGTTCTCCCCTGTGCACAAGGTTTTCATTAATTCCGGATAGTACGGCGCCATAATCCGTATTTTTTTTAATGTAAGCTGCCACCTCAGGTACAGTTCTTTTTGCAAGCAATTCATCATAATCCTGCTTTGAAAGGAGCTTGCCAAAAAGCGCTCTGGTCTTGGCATTTACCGAACTGTAGCTCAAAATGGGAACTATCATGCTTTCACCTTAACACATGGTCAAGCAGCTGCTGCACCCATATGCCCCTGTTTTCTTCCAGCTTCTGCATCATCCTTGCAGTCCTTGCCCTTGTCTGATCCAGAATTTCCTCAGCCTTAACCTTAGCCTGTTCCAGCTTCTCAGCCTTTATGGAAGCAGCTCTGTTCATCATGGAAAGAAAAATCTCATCCCTTATCTTCTGGATTTCCTTTTCGAGATTTTCCACCGCCTGCTTGCTTTCGTTCTCAACTTCATTTATTATCTTTTGCGCTCTGTATTCACTTTCGATTACCTGTTTGATGATATTATCCACTGTACTTCCTCCAATCGTTTATCGTGGTATGAACTACAGCTTATGGAAATTATTTTTTTGCCTTACATGCTCAAGTATATCACAGCTTCACCAGGATATCAACACACCCTTTGAGTGCTTGAGCACAGCAAAATAATGAGCCTGTAATTTCAATAGCCCATCCGTGCTTTTTAGTATATATTAATGTTAAATGAAAAAGGTTATTGGTGACTTGACATTTCACCGCCCCTTCGGAATTAGGCGGTCCAGTTCAGTGCTGGTAACAACAGCAGCAATTCCAAGGTTTATCTTTTTAAATGGTGTGGCAGCCAAATTCCGAAGGTGGTTTGTTTAAAAAGCTGAGTATATCAAATTAGCTGAATTCAAACGTAATGCATATAGAAAGCATTAATATATCAATGGTATAGAAATAATAAATTCAGTTCCATTGCCTGGTTCGGTTTTAACCTTGATAATTCCGCCAAGCCTTTCCACTTCCGACCTAACGGCAGACAGTCCCACGCCTCTTCCCGAGACTATGCTTATTGAATCCTTGGTGGAAAACTCATCCAGGAAAATAATGTCTGCAACCTGTTCAGATGAAAGGTTCCTTACAGAATCAGATGTGTAGATGCCTTTTTCAACCGCCTTCTTCTTAATCCTCTCATAATCAATTCCTCTGCCGTCATCTCTGATTATTATGGTAAGGGAATTATCATTGCCCATTTTAATTTCACAATCAATTTTGCCCGTCTCAGACTTTCCAATTTCAACCCTCTGTTCAGGAGTCTCGATTCCATGGTCAATTGAATTCCTGAATATGTGCATGAGTGATTTGATAAAGCTTTGGTATTTTTGCTTATCAATAAACACATCGTCACCTTTTACTGCCAGGCTTTGTACAGCTTTTTCAAGCCTCAGCGCTATGTTTTGGATTGAATCATCAAAACCCCGTAAGATTTCTTTAATATTATGACACCTCAATTTCCTGATTTCAGGAATTAGCTTGTCATGATCTTCCTTTGATAGAATATTGCTTGCTAATTGTTCAAGGGTTAAAATTACATCTAGAGGAATTAAAAAGTGTTCACACTCATTGAAATAGTCTTCGCCAAGAATATCATTAATTACTTTTACATCCTTTTCTATTATGCCTTCAACATCAACTTCAGAAACAAATGTCTCCAAATCCTTTAAAGAAATCTCATCAATTCTTGAGGACATTGCAGAAATTGAATCTTCCAGCTTGTGTAAATTGCTTGAAGCATTCATCAAATAAAGATGGGATAAATCACCTTTGAATGTATGCACGCTCCTGAATAACTCAGCAACAATCATTGCTTTGGTTTGACCGCTTTTTAGCAGGAAAACAGCGTCTTTGGCAAAGAACTCTCTAAGTCTTTGGATTGCCGAAATTACATCATCCTGATTTGAAACTGCTTTTACAATCAGCTTCAAATGGTTTCTCTCCTCAGCCATTTTCTGCTCCAATTCTTTTTTCTCCGTAATGTCGGTGAGGATAAGCATTAATGACTTGTTTCCGGTGTTTTCAATTACTTTGTACTCAAGTTTTATTATTTTTTCTCGAATCTTTAATTCCTTTGGCATCAAAGTCAGGAAAACATTCACTTTCGCGCCTTCAGGCCCTCCGAAAACCTCTTTCAGAATTGAAGGGACTGTATTGCGCTGGTCATCGTTAAGATAGGGAGAGATTAAATCTATGAAATTAGTTCCGCCTATTTCGCAGCCGAAAATGGAAATACATTCGCGGCTGTACTGTTCGGATACTGCAAAATTTCCATCTATGGATAAAAAACCCTGTCCGGCGTTATCCATAAGGTTTCTTATAGATGAATGCATTTCTTCTATCGCTTCCCTGTGTGCACGTTCACGTTCATTGATACTCTTTAAAAGAATTATTTGTTCTTCTCTCTTCTTGGCGAGGTCAAGAAGAAACTGTTTTATGCTAACTACACCGAGGTATTTTTCATTTTCTTCAACAACGATAAAATCATATAGGCTATCGTTATTTCTGTTCATGGCTCGCATACTGATGTCTGAAATTTCCGTAGCCGCGTCAACCAACAAAAAATCCTTTTTCATAACAATTGAAACGGGACGGTTCATATATAGGCTGAATCCAAACTGCTTGCCCAGTTTTTGATAGAAATCTGTTCTCATAATTATTCCGGCAGGCTTGTCATTGTCCAGTACAACAACCCCTTCCAGATCTTGATTCGCTTCAAAAAGAGCATGTACCTGCTTGCCCGTTTCCTCCAAGGTAAAGGAATGTATTTTTTGGGCCAGTCTCCCAATATTTTCTTGCACTTTTATCACCTTTGCTTTCAATTATTTTGATTAAGTAGCAGCTTTCAGCTTTCTATACATGTCACAATAAATATATCGCATCTTGACAAAAGTGATTGAGCAAAGGCATTTCTACAGCATAGGAAAAACGGATTCGATGGAAATTTCTCTAGGATTGCAGCATGAATTCACTTTTCTCGCAGGTTCCTTAAGGGTCGGTGAAATGGCCTTTTCCCAATAACTTTTGCATGTAATATATTTATTGCATTTAACATAGTTCCTTAATAATATTAATGACCTGGGAAGGTTCATACGGCTTTGTAATGTAATTCTTTGCGCCTGATTGCAATGCTTCAAGTATTTTGTTGTTTTGCCCCAACGCAGAAATCATGATTACTTTTGCTGCGGGGTTGCTTCTCATTATATTTCTTAAAGCTTCCAGCCCGTCCATTTCCGGCATGGTAATATCCATAGTCACTATATCAGGTTTAAGGTCTTCAAACTTTTTTACAGCTTCCAGACCGTTGGAAGCTTCCCCAATAACCTCATGCCCTTCAGCCAAAAGTATCTTTTTTAGATTTATCCTTGAAATCATTGAATCATCCACAATAAGAATTTTAGACATTAAAACATCTCCCCTTCAAATAATATCCCTATCTGAATTTGTCATAATTTGATAATGGATTTAAATAACATGCAAAAATTGTTGTCACATTGATTATGTTCTTTGATGATTAAATATAATTTCCGCTATTGTTAATTTTATGTTAATCAAAAAAAGCGCAATTCGCCTAGTGCATAAAGTTAAAAAAGAATAAACAATAATTTAACAAAAGCTTTAAATCTAATTCGACACATTATGATATGCTAATTAAAAATATGTTGAGGGTGGTTATTTATGTATACTAAAAGAATGACGAGAATTGACTTTAATGCAGGTGCATTGCTCAAATATAAGGGAGTAGTTTATAAAGGAACAATTGAAAACATGAGCCTTAATGGGATATGCATTGTTCTTGAACAATCGAATAATGAGATAGCTATAAATGAAAAGGTGGAAGTTGAAATAACCGTTGAAGAAGGGGAAAACCGCAAAACCATAGAACTTATGTGCATTGTTATCAGAAGGGACACCTCGCGCTATGGATTGAAATT
>JAOACY010000007.1 GCA_026417615.1 Clostridia bacterium | reverse complement strand
AGATTTAACAAGACAAGGGTACACCATCCCAGCTCATGGGAAAAGGTGGTAATACATGGAGGAATGCAGCTTTTATAAATAATGAGGTGAGATTGCATGCCGGAAGCACTTTCAAGGTTGCAGCAGCAGCTTGTAGAACTGTGGAAGAACCTTGACAAGTCACAAAAAAACAGAATATTTATAACATCAGCCATTTTGATTGTAGCAATAACCATTGGAATTGTTGCATTGACAAGACCAAGTTACATAACGCTTATCAAGAACGCAGACCCCAAGGAAGTCGGGGAGATGACAAAAATACTTGATGATAAAAAGATATGGAACAGGGTCGAGAACGGTGGAAATGCCATTGTAATCAATTCCAGGGATAATAGCAGAGCTCAGGCTGCACTTGTTCAGAGCGGTTATCCCAAATCAACCAATATGACCTTTGACGATGCGTTTAAAATGATAAAGCTCAATACTACCGAAAGCGACAAGAAAAGGCTTTGGGAGGAATACAAGGCAAACAGCCTGTCTGCGAAGCTTAAGGCTCTTGATAATGTAGAGTATGCAGACGTAACACTAGCCATGCCTGAACCTGATCCATTTGTAAGCAAGGATGAGCAGAGAACAACTGCCAATGTTGTTGTAAAGCCGAGGAGTGAATTATCTCCCAAGCAGGTTCAGGGAATAATCATGATGGTTGCAAGGAGCGTTGAGAACCTTAATCCCAAGGATATTTCTGTGGTTGACACGAACCTCATGCCTTTAAACTCAGAGGAAAATGAAGCTACTGTACCTGGAAGTCAGTATGATATGAAGCAAAAGGTAAAAAGAGACCTCGAAAAATCTGTCAGAGATATTTTCTCAGGTTATCAATTTGACAGCTTTGATGCTATCAGGGTGGTTGCAAACCCTGTGCTGGATTTTAATCCCCAAAAACAGACTGAGAAGATAATTACAAACCCAGAGGGGCGGGAGGAAGGCGCTGTAGTCAGCAATCGTGAAATCAAGGAAAGCGTTAAGAACGCAGGAGCAAAGGGCGTTCCAGGCACTGAAAGCAATCCTGGAAACCAGAACTCTCCTACTTATCAGATTGGAACAGGCGGAGATTCTACATATGAAAAGAAGCAGACTGAAACGAACTACCAGCACAATGAAAAGCTTGTTGAGTCCTCCAAGGCCTTAGGTGTAATGGATCCGGAAAAATCCTCAATGACAGTATCCTTGATGTATGGGAAAAGGGTCCTGGATGACAGCAAAATAACGCCTGAAATCATTCAGCAGATAAAGCAGGATGTAAGCCTTGCAACAGGGATAGCAGTTAGCAAG
This sequence comes from Clostridia bacterium, assembly GCA_026417615.1. Lineage (GTDB taxonomy): Bacteria > Bacillota > Clostridia > Acetivibrionales > JAFADI01 > SKW22. The sequence continues at coordinate 18,705 of JAOACY010000007.1, read as the reverse complement.
GTTTCTGTCAGCAAGTATAAGATAGCACCTCCGGAAATTGAGAAAAAACAGTTGGCTGATACTGTTAAAGAAATCTTTAATACATACGGGTTGTTTGCAGTTATTTTATTGCTTGCAATCGGGTCCATCATTATGGCAATAACCAGAAGCAAAAAGGAGCCAGAGCTTGAACTGGCAGCTCAGACTGCAGGTTCTTTAACTGGTTCTAAGTTTGCGGCACCGGATGCGCATGAAGAATATATACAGGAAATTGACCTTGAAGAGCGGTCTGAGGTTAAGAAGCAGATAGAGAAGTTTGTAAAGCAAAAGCCAGAAGCGGTGGCATCACTTTTGAGAAACTGGCTGTCACAGGATTGGGACTAATAATTTAAGTAAAGATATTTTGAATAAAAAGATGGGTTGGAGGTGAAATTCGTTGGCATCTAGAGGTACTGCGGCTAAGACTGAGAGGACAGGCAAAGAGAAGGCGGCAATGCTGCTGATAGCGTTGGGGCCGGAAAAATCTGCTGAAATTTTCAAACATCTGAAGGAAGAAGAAATTGAACAGCTTACTCTTGAAATAGCAAATATCAGAACAGTAACACCGGAAGAGAAGGAGAAAGTGTTGGAGGAATTCTACCAGATATGTCTGGCCCAGGAGTATATAGCCGAGGGAGGTATAGGGTATGCCAAGGAAATTCTTGAAAAAGCCCTTGGGACTCAGAAAGCCCTCGATGTTATAAACAAGCTGACAGTTTCACTTCAGGTAAGGCCTTTCGATTTTGTCAGAAAGGCAGACCCTGCTCAGCTTTTAAACTTTATACAGAATGAGCATCCGCAGACAATAGCACTTATCCTCGCATACTTAAAGCCTAATCAGGCTTCTGTGGTGCTGTCGGCTCTGCCGCAGGACAAGCAGGCTGATGTTGCAAGAAGAATCGCACTCATGGACAGAACATCGCCTGAGGTTATAAAAGAGGTTGAAAGGGTTCTTGAAAAGAAGCTTTCCTCTCTTGTTACGGAAGACTATACCGCAGTCGGCGGAGTACAGGCGATTGTTGATATATTGAACAGTGTGGACAGGGGAACGGAAAAATTTATCATGGAAACACTGGAAATCGAAAACACGGATCTTGCCGAAGAAATCAAAAAGAGAATGTTCGTATTTGAAGATATACTTACTCTGGACAACCGTTCAATACAAAGATTTCTCAGGGAAGTGGACAACAACCAGCTTGCTGTTGCTCTCAAGGGAGCAACCGAAGAGGTGCAGAAGGTTATTTTCTCAAATATGTCCAAGCGCCTTGCCGAGATGATAAAGGAAGACCTGGAATTCATGGGGCCTGTAAGGCTCAAGGATGTTGAGGAAGCGCAGCAGAAGATTGTAAACGTAATTCGTAAACTTGAGGATGCAGGAGAAATAGTTATATCCAGGGGCGGAGGAGATGAAATAATTGTCTAATAAGATATATAAAAATTATCAGGTTAACCTTGGAATACCAGTAAGCATAAACAGACCTTTGAATTTTTATCCCATTCAATCCAGAGTAATTGAACATACTGAGGAAAAAATAATTCTTCAGGCTGAACAAGCAAAAGACGCAGACGATATTTTATCAAGGGCAAGGGAGGAAGCCGAGCTTGTATTGAAGGAGGCCCAGCTGGAAGCTTTGCGGCTGATGGAAAATGCCGAAAAAGAAGCAGCGCAAAGAATCCTTAAACTTGAAGAGGAAGCAAGAAAACAGGGATACGAGGATGGCTACAATGAGGGTAAAAGGCAGTATGAGGACCTGATACAGGAAGCGGAATTCATAAGGGAGCATGCAAGATCTGAATACAAGGAGGTTCTTGAATGCGTTGAGAATGATGTGCTCAATCTAATTATAGAAATTGCGCGCAAAGTCATATCGAATGAGCTTTGCCTCAACAAGGAAAACATACTTTTGCTTGTAAAAGAAGCCTTCGGCAGATGCACCAACAAGGACAAGGCTGTCTTAAGGGTATCTGCAGAGGACTATGAGTATATAGTTGAGAACAAGGAGAGACTCATGTCAATGGTTGAAGGGCTTGATGATTTTGAAATAAGGCAGGATCACGCGTGCAAAGCAGGCGCCTGTACAATAGAAACCGAGTTCGGTACCCTGGAAGCGGGTGCTCAGTCAAAGCTTAAGAAAATTGAAGAAGCATTCAAGGATGCTGTGGCAAGATAAACAAAAAATAGAACGGTAAAAAATATTAGTTACGAAATGCGGACAAGCCGTATTTCGTATTTCTATTTTGAGGTGTTAAAGTGGTAAGTATTAACTTTAAAAAATACCATGATATTTTAAAAGGGTCAGATTTTATCCATTATACAGGAAAGGTCTCTAAAGTCGTCGGCCTTACAATAGAGTCCGTGGGTCCCGAGGTTAACATTGGAGAGCTTTGCAGGCTGTATGCGGTAAAGGATAAAAAAGTGATCAATGCCGAGGTTGTTGGTTTTCGAGACAACAAGGTGCTTCTCATGCCGCTGGGGGAAATGAGCGGCATAGGCCCGGGAAGTATTGTGTCGGCATCCGGTGAATATTTGAAAGTAGGTGTTGGAAAAGGATTGGTAGGAAGGGTTCTTGACGGCCTTGGAGCTCCCATTGACGGAAAAGGTGAGATTCAGGCTGAAGAATTCTATCCTGTAAACAGCCAGCCTCCGCACCCATTGCAGAGAAATAGAATTAAAGAGCCACTTACTCTTGGGGTTAAAGCAATAGACGGTCTGCTTACCGTGGGAAAAGGTCAGAGGGTTGGTATATTTGCGGGAAGCGGAGTGGGAAAAAGCACCCTTATGGGTATGATTGCAAGGAATACGAAGGCTGACGTAAATGTTATAGCTTTGATTGGAGAGCGTGGAAGAGAGGTCAGGGAGTTCATTGAGAAAGATTTGAAAGAGGAGGGGCTTGCCAGATCAGTGTTAATTGTGGCAACCTCTGACCAGCCTGCTTTGGTGAGGCTTAAGGGTGCTTTATTGGCCACAGCGGTTGCAGAGTATTTCAGGGATCAGGGAAGAGATGTTCTTTTGCTTATGGATTCTCTTACACGCTTTGCCATGGCCCAGAGGGAAGTGGGGCTTGCAATCGGCGAGCCTCCTGTGTCCAGGGGGTATACTCCCTCCGTATTTGCCACTCTTCCGAAGCTCCTTGAAAGAGCTGGAAATTCGGACAAAGGCTCAATAACAGGACTCTACACTGTTCTGGTTGATGGAGATGATCTTACTGAGCCGGTAACAGACACAGCAAGGGGGATATTGGACGGTCATATAGTGTTGTCCAGGGATCTCGCAAACAGAAATCAGTATCCGGCAATAGATGTTCTTGCAAGCATAAGCAGGGTTATGTCCGATATAGTAAGCGCCGAGCATAAAGCTGCAGCGAATGAAATAAAAAAAGTCATGGCTGTGTATAAGGATGCCGAGGATTTAATAAATATCGGTGCATATGTAAGGGGCAGCAATGAAAAGATAGATTATGCCATTGATTCAATTGATGGAATAATAGGCTTTCTTGAGCAGGGAACCCATGATAAGTTTACATTCGAGGATGTTCTTTATCTGCTTGCTCAGGTTCTTAAATAAATAAAAAATGAGCAAAAAAAAATCCAAATGGGGAGGGGCTATGCCGCGATTTGCATTCAAGTTCCAGTCAATTCTTGACCTTAAGCTGCAGATTGAAGAAAGCCTCAAGAATGAACTGGGTAAATCTGTTCAGAAGCTGGAGCAGGAGAAGGAGAAGTTAAGTACTATTGAGGCGGAAAGAGATAATCAGATAGAAAATTTTAACGAAAAATCAAGCAAGGGAATGCTGGTTGAAAAATTGAGGGACCATAATGCTTATATTTCATACCTGAAAGAAAGAATAGAACGTCAAAAAGAAAATGTTAACCTTGCCCAGAATATTGTCGATAAAAATAGAGAAAAGCTTATAAAAGCTATGCAGGAAAGAGAAATGCTGGACAAGCTGAAAGAAAAAAAGTACAAGGAGTACTTGAAGGAACAGCTTAAGCTTGAGAACAAAGCAAATGATGAGATAGTCAGTTTCAAATATGCTGAAAAACCAGGAGATGAAAATGGCTGAAGAAAAGAAAATGAACGAGCAGGCCCAAAGCCCCAAGCCGCAAGGAAGCGATAAGCCAAAAGCAGGTAAAAACGGATTTTTATTTAACCTTTTGGCAGTTTTAGCAGCTATAATAATCATTATTGCGGTTACCGGAGGGGCTTTTTATATTATAATTCACAATAATGTCAGCGGACTGGCAGACAGGTACAGAGCCGAACTTCAGAAGATACCGCTTCTTAAGCTTGCCCTTCCGGCTGTTCCCGATCCGGAAGACCCCAAATTTTTGACAGATGAGGAATTAAGAAATAAATACATTGAAATAAAAAATAAAAAGAATGAGCTTGCTGCCAAGGTTGATGAACTGAACAAGACGATAGAGGAGCTTAAGAAATACAAGGATGAAGCTGACGCGATAAAGGGTGAATCGGAGCGAATAATAAAGGAGGCAGAAAACCTTAAGGCTCAGGCTGAACAGGAAAAAATGGAGACAGCCAGGGACAGGAAAAAGCTTGATGAATTAATTGCAAAAGGTGATAAATCCGGCTTCAAGGAATTCTTTGAGAAAATGGACAAGGAAAACGCAAGGATGCTCTATGAACAAATCCTCAAGGAGCAAAAGGCAAGCGAAGAGGCTAAAAAATTTGCATCAGTTTACCAGAGCATGGATCCTGCAGCGGCGGCAAAAATTTTTGAAAGCTTGGGAGACAAGAAGCTTGACCTGATTGTCGAGACCTTGAAGAATATGAAGAAGGAAGTTGCGGCAGAGATATTGGCAGCCATGGATCCTGCTTTTGCGGCAAAAACCACGCAAAAGCTCCGAGAGCTTTACAATATAACGATTCTCACTCAAAACGAGTGACTTGGGGGAAATTCCCAAAAAAAGTATGACCCCATACACTAACGAAAGGAGGTGAAAAAGTGATAAACAACAATATGATACTTGACATGATTTACAGGCAGGACACATCTCTCTCAGGTATTGCAAAGCCAGATACAAACAGCAAAAATTACATTCCTGAGTTTAGGAGCATCCTGGATAATTCAATGGGAAAAGCTGCAGCTAAAGTTAAAACCGAAGTCCAGCCGTCCGACAAATCACAAAATGAAGGATTTAAGACAGTGGATGTAAAGCCTCAGATTAATACATGGAAGGCAGACGCAAGAATTACAGAAGTCAAACCAACTGTAAACGAAGAAGCCAAGGTTGATACAAATTCTTCAGGCAAAGACACAAAGACGGATGGGATAAAGAAGGGAAAAAAGATTCCTTCGGCTGAAGAAGACGCTATGATAGAAAGTATTGCATATTCTCTTGGTATGAATCTCCAGGAACTGAAAGACTTGCTCAAGCATCTCAATATCAAGCCTGAAGACATGACAAACCCAGCAAAAGCAGCAGAAGCAATAAACAAGATTTCTTCGTTCATGGGTCTTGACGGCAGTGAGAAAGGAGCATTGGCATGGGCTTTAGGCACTATAGGCAATGAGATTGGGAAAAAGCTTAAAGCCTTAGATGCATCCGGTCCACAAGTGCCTTTGAATAATCAGCTGCAAGAACAAGCTGGAACCATTGCTGAAATTACAGTTATAAGCAATACGGATGCCCAGTTTCAAAAGCTTATTTCTCAATTCAGATCAAGACTTGAGGAAATTTCCGAAAAGCTTCAGAAAAATCCTGAAGGAGCACAGCAGGAGCTTATCCTGATGGTTGAAGAGTTAATTGGGAAGAACTGCAAGGATTCAGTGGTGCCTGCAATAGGTACGGGTATAGGTCAAATAGCGGAATTAGATACTTTAACTGAAGATGTCCGTCATGATATGCTTCCAGAACAGAAGTCCTCAATAGAAAACAAAGGCGGAACGGGAGCGGAAGAAACCGAAAGCGACAATGATTCTGAAACAGGTGAAGGACTAAATGCCAAGCCCGAAACAATTATAATTGATCAATCACCCAAAACAGATAAAAGCGAGTTCAACAATATGGTAACCGCACAGGCGCATAAGGTCATCACTTCGCATGAGACTGCACAGGCACAGCCTGAGTTCAGGATTTACGGCAAGGAAATCATAAGCCAGGTAGTAGAAAAGGCAAAGATTGTTTTAAATGGAGACAAGTCGGAAATGGTAATGGATTTAAAGCCCGATAGTCTCGGAAAGCTTTCATTGAAGGTCGTAACTGAACGGGGAATGGTAGTCGCACAGTTTGTTGCCGATAACCAGCAGGTAAAGCAGACTCTGGAAGCAAACATGCAGATTTTAAAAGACACCCTTGAAAAACAGGGACTGGCTGTCCAGGAGTTCAGTGTTTCAGTCAGACAGGATACACCGAAGCATAGGGAAGAAAGTGGAATGGCTGAAGGAAACAGAAGGCAGAACCCAAGCAGGATAACACCGTTTGGATCCGCACGCTCCGTAATGACAGGTGCATTTGGCAGCATGCAAAGGTTGGAAAGCATGTATTGCTTAAGCGGCAGCAGCATAAATTTAACGGCATAGAAGGTGGTAAATATGGCTACAAGCTCAGTAAGCAACCAAAAAACGATTGACCAAATGATAAGTGAATCTGCAAAAAAGCCCGTTGATAGAAAGACAGGCGAAATGGGAAAAAGTGAATTCCTCAATCTTCTTGTAACGCAGCTCAAACACCAGGATCCATTAAACCCGGTGGACGACAAGGAGTTCATAGCCCAGATGGCTCAATTTTCGGCACTTGAGCAGATGCAGAATATGAACACCAGCATTACCCAATCCCAGGCATATTCACTGATGGGTAAGCAGATCAGAGCCGAATATGTTGATGAAAATACCCGTGAAACTGTTGTGGTGGAAGGTGAAGTGACCGGTGTCAAGACAAATGCAGGCAAGGCTTATGTTATAGTGAAAGACCGTGAAATACCGGTTGAGAAGGTTTCGGAAGTATTCGAAAGTTCAGCGGGACGTGCGGCAAGTATATCCCAGCACACAAACCTCATAGGCTATAATGCAAGCGGCAGTGTCTATGACTCTAAGACAGGGGATAAAGTTCAGGTAACAGGTGCGGTAAAATCCATCCGGAAGGGCAAATACGAAAATGTTGCAGTAATGGATGGTGTGAAGGTTGAAGCTTCAGAAATAGCAAATGTTGTTCCTTCAACCGACCCGGACTTCATGAAGAATTACCTGGAAAACAACAAGGGAAAGGAAATTTCATTGGTAATCAAGGACAGTGTAACAGGCAATAAGGTAACAGTCAAAGGAATCCTTGACGGCTCTCAATCTGCAGTCAGGAATGCTGATGGAAGCTATTTTGCAGTACTGAACAGCGTTGAAGTTCCCGTTGACAGCATTGACAACGTATCACCGCCATCACATCAGCCTAGTGTGGAAGCGTTTATTCTTAATGAAATACTTAAGAAGCTTGAGAGTCAGACTGGTGCATCAAACCGGGGTAGCAGCAGCGGAACGGAAGAACAGACAAATGAAGACAAAGCAGTAACAGATCAGCCATAATTTTCAATGGCAGAGAGGTGTTCAAAGTGGTTGTAAACAATAATTACCTAAACAACATAAGACGAATCCAAGGAACACAGCCTGCACCGGCAGCCGAAAGAAGAATCGCTGGTACCGGAAGCGACTTTGGTCAAATACTTCAGAAAAAGATAGACGGGAACGCTGAACTAAAGCTTTCAAAGCATGCCGAAATGAGACTTCAGATGCGCAATATCAACCTTAGCAGGGAACAAAAGGAAAGAATCAGCTCTGCAGTCGCAAAAGCAGAACAAAAAGGGGTGAAGGATTCACTTGTTCTTATGGATGAAATAGCCCTGGTGGTAAACACAAAAAGCAGAACGGTGATAACTGCGGTTAATAAAAGCGAGCTAAAGGACAATGTTTTCACCAATATCGACGGCGCAGTAATTATATGACTATAAAGCAGCAGGACCTTTTTTAAGGATGCTGCCTGTTCCGGAATGACGGAAGGAACAGATTATCAAAAAGGAGGTCGGTCTTACCATGATGAGATCAATGTATGCAAGTGTGTCCGGCTTAAGGGCGCAGCAGACAAAAATGGATGTTATAGGAAATAACATTGCAAATGTCAACACAATAGCCTTCAGAGGCAGCAGAGTTTCCTTCCAGGAAGTATTCAGCCAGACCATGAAGGGAGCAGGTTCACCGGATCCAATATCCGGAAGGGGCGGTACAAATCCGATGCAGGTTGGCTTGGGTATCGGAGTTGGTGCTGTGGATATTATAACGTCAAGGGGAAGCCTGCAGAGGACTGACAACCCAACGGATGTTTCCATTGAAGGAGAAGGCTTTTTTATATTAAAAGGACTTCAGAGCGATTCTTTCAAGTTTACAAGAGCAGGCAACTTTACGGTTGATAAGCTGGGAAACCTTGTCGGCACCGGAGGTCTTAAGGTATATGGATGGATGGATTACGGCGGCAAGTCTAAAAGTGACGGAACCTACGATTTTGACGTCAGCAAGCCGATTCAGCCATTAAACCTGTTTGAAGATGATGTAAATAAGAACAAAAGAGTTATAGCGGCTCAGCCAACATCAGAGGCGATACTTGCCGGAAATCTCAATGCAGCAAACGAAATAGCCACCAAAGCCCAGCTCTGGATACCAATAAGCGTATATGATGCGCTTGGCAATGAATACAAAATTAATGTTGAAATGTACAAGTCAGGTATTGACACATCAGGTTCATCGGCAATAACCGAATGGACATGGAAAATACCACCAGGCTCCGGATTGAATACCAGCGATCCAAGCGGAACCTCAACCGGTGTGTCAGGCACAATAAAATTTAACGCACAGGGTAAGATCCTTGATGAAGCTGCAGGAGGAACAAGCCTCAGGCAGGCTTTAACCGTAATTCCTGATGCAGCAAAAACCGGTGCGGCTCCTTTTCCTATGACGCTTGATTTTTCAAAGGTTACCATGTATACGGCGGAAAACTCAATAAAGCCTACTAAGGTTGACGGCTATCCCTCCGGCTCGCTGGTTACCTTCAACATAGGTTCAGACGGTATGATAACAGGTATTTACAGCAATGGAAAACAGCAGCCTCTGGCGCTTATAGCAATGGCCAACTTCGAAAACCCTGCCGGTATGCAAAGAGTAGGAGAAAACATGTACATTGAGACTCCAAACTCAGGTGAGTTCAAAAGACCTGTAAAGCCTGGTACAGGCGGTGCAGGCGTTTTGAGCCCGGGAACCCTGGAAATGTCCAATGTGGACCTTTCGAAGGAATTCACGGAAATGATAGTGACCCAGAGAGGCTTCCAGGCAAACAGCAGAATTATGACAACGGTGGATGAAATGCTGCAGGAAATGGCCAACATGAAGAGATAGTCTGAACGTGACAAAGTCCCGTTCAGGAGGTGAGAGGCAGGATGCCGGAAGTTGGAAAGCATAATTAATCTAACATCAAACATCCTGCCTCCAACCTGTATTTTTCAAATTATAAATTTTCTATTGAGTTTTTGAGGTAAAAATATTATGATTGTATTGACACGGTTAAATGGGACGAATTTTGTCTTAAATTGTGAATTAATTGAAACTATAGAAGCAACCCCCGATTCTGTTATTTCTACAATAAACGGGAAAAAATATGTTGCTTCAGAAACAGTTGAAGAAATAATAAAAAAAGTGATAGAATATAAGAGAGAAATTTATCGAAGATATGAATAGTGCCCGAAAAAAGGTTTTGTGTAAAAATGAATCTAAAGATAAAGGGGGCATATGATTTTGGAAGGAAAAAGCAGTGTTTTAATTCTGCTGTTTATAGTTGCGTTTCTTTCACTAACCCTAGCGGTGCTGGCGGGGTATGTTTTCTTTGTTGCCGGAACTCCCAGGAACTCAGCTGATGCATCCTCTGAAGCAAAAAAACAGGAGGAAATGAAAAAGCCCAAGGAGGAAGAGCTTTACAAGCTGCAGCTTTTTGAGGAGAAAAAGTATCTTAACCTAAAGAGTGACGATCCCAAAAAGATGTCTATTATTCAGATAGGTATTATAGTAAAATGTCATAAATTTAAGGAAAAAGATGACAAAAAGGTGGAAGCAAAGATAAAGCCATACGTAACTGAGCTTCAGGAAGCAGCTATCGCATATTTTGGGAATATAACCCTTGAGGACGCACGTAATCAGACTGCAACAATGGAAAAAGCAAAAAAGGATCTGGTTGAGAAATTTAATCAGATCATACCAAAAGATGAAAAGGAAAAGAAAAGTGTAGTTTATTCCGTTGTCTTCTATGACTGGTTTACGCAATAGGAGGTGGTGACTTATGGGAGATATTCTTTCGCAAAATGAAATAGATGAGCTCCTAAAGGCGCTGAACACAGGTGAAATTGATGTTCAACAAATGCAAACCACCACTTCGGAAAAGAAAATCAAGATTCATGATTTTAAAAGACCTAGTAAATTTGCAAAGGATCATTTAAAGACGCTACATATTATTAATGAAAATTACTCAAGGCTTGTCACAAATTTTCTGTCTGGTTATCTGAGAACGCTGGTGCAGGTTGATGTTGTATCTGTTGAATCATTGCAATATATGGAGTTTACAAACTCCATATCAAATCCTGTTGTGCTTGGGGTTGTTGATTTTTCGCCGCTGAACGGACAGATTATACTAGAAATGGCTCCAAACATTGCATATGCCCTTATCGACAGAATACTTGGAGGTAGAGGAACCTCTCTTGACAAGGTTAGGGGCTTTACTGAAATTGAACTTGCAATAATTGAAAGAATTATAATTCAGATTTTAAACCTAATGAGAGAGCCTTGGGAAAATGTAATAACCATTAGACCCAGACTGGAGAAAATTGAAACAAACGCACAATTTGCCCAGATTATTTCTCCTAATGAAATGGTTGCCTTGGTAACGCTGAGTGGGCATGTAGGCGAGGTTGAGGGTATGATAAACATATGCATACCCCATATGGTGGTAGAACCTATCCTCTCAAAGCTCAGCACAAGACTTTGGTTCTCAAGCATTGAAAAAGAAAGCACAAGAGAAACGAAACAATCCATTGAAATTAAAATAGAAAACACAAAAGTACCTGTAAGAGCTGTGCTAGGCAGAACAACAATAAATGTAAGCGAATGTATTGAGCTTCAGGTCGGAGATGTAATACCGCTTGACACATTGGTAAATGGAGATCTGGAGGTTTTAGTCGGAGATCTGCTCAAATTTTACGCCACTCCCGGTGTCAGAAAGAATAAGGTTTCTGTCAGAATCACCGAGGTGGTAAGGAAGGAGGATGAATAGTATGGGAGATATGTTGTCGCAAGCTGAAATAGATGCTTTGTTGAACGGTACTTCCGTTTCAGGCTTTTCAAGCAAGCTGGAGGATGAAGGGGATAGTCTCACATCGCAGGAAATAGACGCCTTGGGTGAAATTGGAAATATCAGCATGGGTACGTCAGCAACAACTCTTTTTACCCTATTAGGGCATAAGGTGCTTATTACCACTCCTACAGTTACTGTTACAACATGGGACGAAATGGCAAAGCAGTATTCCATGCCCTATGTGGCAGTTAAGGTTGAGTTCACCCATGGGTTGATGGGCTCAAATCTTCTGATGCTGAAGGAGGATGATGTAAAAATCATAACAGATCTCATGATGGGAGGAGAAGGAAGTGTAAGCACTACCGGTGAATTGACAGACCTTCACTTAAGCGCCATAAGTGAAGCAATGAATCAGATGATAGGATCGTCGGCAACCTCAATGTCCTCCATGTTTGATAAAAGAATAGATATTTCTCCGCCTAAGGCCTTTGTGCTTCACTTTGACCAGGAGCATGCAAGCGTTGGGATTGATACTTCTGAAAAAATTGTGCGCATTGCTTTCAAAATGGTTGTAGGCAGTCTAATAGACAGTGAAATAATGCAGTTGATACCAATATCCTTTGCTAAGAGACTTGTAGATAATTTGCTTAGTACTGATGTTGGAGGACAGCAGGCGCCTGCACAAACACCGGCGCCACAAACGCAGCCACAGCCTAAGCCGCAGTTCCAGCAACAAATGGCATCATCTCCTGCACAAGCGGGCTACTACCAAGAACCGCAATTTGGTATGCAGCCTCAACAAAGCTATGGAACATACCCTCAATATGACAGCATGTATCAAGAACCGCCAAAGAACAGAGGTCCCATAAATGTACAGCCGGCTCAATTCCAATCCTTTGATGACGGCAGGATAAGTATAGAAAAGAAGAACATCAGCCTGATAATGGATGTGCCCCTTCAGGTTACAGTTGAACTTGGAAGAACTCAAAGACTTATAAAGGATATACTTGAATTTGGTCCAGGATCAATAATAGAGCTGGACAAGCTTGCCGGAGAACCTGTTGATATTTTGGTAAACGGGAAGACAATAGCTAAAGGTGAAGTTGTTGTAATTGATGAAAGCTTCGGTGTAAGGATAACCGATATTATTCATCCGTCAAAAAGGTTATGATAACTAATACCGTTCAAACTATTTATTTTTATTAAGGAGAGGAACTGAAAAAATGGGTAAAAGGATTCTTATTGTTGACGATGCAGCATTTATGAGAATGATGATCAAGGACATACTCGGCAAAAATGGTTACGAAGTTGTTGGAGAGGCTGAAAACGGAGCGCGTGCTATTGAAAAATACAAAGAGCTTATACCTGATCTTGTGGTAATGGATATAACAATGCCTGAGGTAGACGGAATACAGGCTGTAAAAGAGATAAAAAAGGTTAATGCTGATGCAAAGATAATCATGTGTTCAGCAATGGGCCAGCAGGCCATGGTTATTGAATCAATACAGGCTGGAGCCAGGGACTTTATTGTCAAACCCTTCCAGGCGGAAAGAGTTGTCGAAGCCGTAAAGAAGGTGCTTGGATAAATATGACCGACTTTCTGCAGGTATTTGGCATACTCATAGTTTTTGGCGCACTGCTATTTTTAGCTTTTGTGACTACAAAATACATAGGGACAAAAGCGGGCAAGGCGATGAGAGGCCGGTACGTAAGCATTGTTGAGTCAGTTAGCATTGGCCTTGATAAGCAGCTTCATCTGGTTAAAGCCGGACATCAATATGTGCTTATAGCTACTTCCGGAAAAACCATACAATACTTAACTACTGTTGAGATTGACGAGGCAGAGGATATTGAGTCATCAGAGAGTACAGCTGCTTTTGATTTCAGGAGCATTTTTGAAAACTATCTTCAGACTTTTAAGAATATTGGGAAAACACAGGCAAGAAAACAAGGCAAGGAGCCACAGGAAACTCTTGAGGCTTCTAAATTCAGACAAAACCTGAAAAAGCTGAGATCTATAAGTGGAAGCTACAGGGGCGAAATTAAAAGTGATGGGGATGAAACTACTAATGAGAAATAGAAGGGTATACCTTCAATTATTAATTTTTTTTATTATGTTAATATTTTTTTCGGTCAGTGTTCATGCTGAGCCAGTTATTCCGCTTCCAAAGCTCGGGATTGACATAGAGCCTGCGCAGAATCCTCAGGATGTTGCTGTCAGCATACAGGTCCTTCTGCTGCTTACGGTTTTGTCTCTTGCCCCGTCAATACTCATGATGATGACCTCTTTCACAAGGGTAATAATAGTCCTGTCATTTTTAAGAAATGCACTGGGAACGCAGCAGATGCCGCCGAATCAAGTTTTGATTGGGCTGGCTTTATTTTTAACCATGTTTATAATGACTCCAGTAGGAACTGAGATATATAATAAGGCGTTCCAGCCCTACGTCAAAAACGAAATTACCCAGCAGCAGGCTTTTGAAAAGTCCTCAGAGATAATTAAGGGTTTTATGTTCAAGCATACCAGGTCAAAGGATCTGGCGCTGTTTGTTTCTCTGTCGGGCACGAAAGCACCGGTGGATAAGGAGAAATTGCCCTTGACTGTTGTAATTCCTGCCTTTCTTATAAGTGAACTGAAAACTGCTTTTCAAATAGGCTTTTTGATTTATCTGCCGTTTCTGGTAATAGACATGGTGGTCTCAAGCACATTGATGTCAATGGGTATGATGATGCTTCCTCCCGTTATGATATCATTGCCCTTTAAAATTCTGCTTTTTATAATGGTTGATGGCTGGAACCTGATTACTCAGTCAATTGTTTCGGGTTTTATAAAATAAAGCGGGAGAGGTGTTAAAGCATGGATCAGGGTGCAGTTATAGATATTGCAATGAATGCCTTGAAGGTAGTGGTATATGTCTCTGCCCCAATGCTGGGGGTCAGTATAATAGTGGGTTTGGCAATAAGCATATTTCAGGCAACCACCCAGATACAGGAACAGACCCTCTCATTTGTACCGAAGATACTGGCTGTTTTTGCATCAATTGCACTTTTTGGTGCATGGATGCTGCGTGTGCTGGTGGAATATACACAGAATTTATATATGAATATGAACCAATACATTAAATAGAAGTTGTAAATATTATGCTGGCTACACGGAGATGATAATCGAGTGGAACTACCGGCAGGAATGCTTTTAAACGGCTTTGATGCCTTTATACTTATTTTTGTCAGAATGACAGGAATTTTTGTAATAGCTCCTATTTTCGGAAGAAGGAACATACCTGCGTATTTTAAAATAGGACTCTCGCTTATGATGGCCCTGATTCTGATAAATACAGTATCCATACCCAAGCTTGATTATTTCGATAATATTTTTGCTTTGGCATTTTTGGTGTTCAAGGAATTTATTGTCGGCCTGACTCTCGGCTATGTATCTTACCTGGTTTTTGCTTCCATATATATGGCCGGGCAGATTATAGACATGCAGGTTGGTTTCGGTATGGTTAACGTGCTTGATCCGGTAAGCAATATACAGGTACCTATAACTTCAAACTTTTATTTTATTATGAGCATGCTGGTATTTCTTGCTTTCAATGGACATCATGCCCTTATAAAAGCTCTGTTTGAGAGTTATAGCCATATACCGCTGGGACAAGCTGTTTTTGACAATAACCTGATGGATGATATTGTTAGAGCATTTGGAAACATCTTTTTGCTAGGGTTCAAGATAAGCGCACCTATAGTGGCGGCAATTCTCATAACGGACGTAACACTTGGTGTTATATCAAGGTCGGTACCTCAATTGAATTTTTTTGTTGTGGGAATGCCTGTTAAGATTTTAATAGGGTTGCTGGTAATGGTTTTAACAGTGCCGATATTCATATCCATGGTTGACATACTCATTAATGGCATGAACAATGAAATGCTTCGCTTTATGAGGGATATGGGTTCCGGAGGTGGGAAGTGAGAATTTGGAGGATGGAACTTCAAAATACAAAAAATCTTGTTTGCCGGAATGCAGCAACCGTCTATACCATAAGAGTGAACCTGCAGCTCTTTGCGGAAGGAGAAAAAACTGAAAAAGCCACTCCGAAAAAGAGGCAGGATGCCAGGAAAAAGGGACAGGTTCTACAAAGCAAGGAAATAACTGCTGCTTTGATTCTTATATGTATATTTATAGGCATACAAATAAGTGGCGCATTTATATATAGTGAAATTTCTGATTTTATTAAAAGGATATTTAACGAGTATGCAAAGCTTGAAGGCCTTTTTACGTTAAACATGCTTACAAGGCTCTTTGCCGATACGGCAATGGTTCTTTTGAAGTCAACAGCACCGGTATTCGGTATTGCAGTAATAACTGGATTGATAGCAGCATATTCACAGGTTGGCTTCCTTTTTACGCTTGAAACACTCGAAGTCAAGCTTGAAAGGATCAACCCTTTAAAAGGACTTAAAAGAATTTTTTCAATGCGCGCCTTGGCAGAACTGGCAAAATCGGTTCTGAAAGTCGGTATAATGGGTTATATAGCATACTCTTATCTTAGCGAAGAGGTTAATAATGTATTAAGCCTTATGCGTATGGATGTTATGAGTATTGCAATGTATATTGGTTCAACTGCACTGAATGTTGCCGTGAGGATTTGCGTGGTTCTTATTCTTCTTGCCATATTGGATTACTTCTATCAGTGGTGGGAGTTCGAGAAAAACATGAAAATGTCCAAGCAGGAGGTAAAGGAAGAATACAAGCAAATTGAAGGCAACCCTGAGATTAAGTCGAAGATAAAGCAGAAGCAGCGCCAGATGTCCATGAAAAGGATGCTTCATGAGGTGCCAAAGGCTGATGTTGTTATTACAAACCCAACCCACTTTGCGGTAGCAGTAAGATATGACGCACAGGTAGCGTCAGCACCTGTTGTATTAGCCAAGGGGCAGGATTTCATGGCAATGAGAATAAGGGAAATTGCAAGGGAAAACAAGGTGGAAATAGTTGAAAACAAGCCGCTGGCAAGATCACTTTATGAGACGGTGGATATCGGGGAGGCAATACCTCCCGAACTCTACCAGGCGGTGGCGGAAGTGCTGGCATTTGTATACAGCTTGAAGAACAAGGCAATATAGTTTGATTGGAGGTGTCAAGAGTATGTTCAAATTAGGTGATGTTTTTGTTGCAGTAATCATAGTGGCTATCATTTTGATAATGATTATACCTATACCGGGTATACTGCTTGATATCTTTCTGGCTCTCAATATTTCCATATCAGTTATACTTTTGTTGAACGCAGTATATGCAAAAACTGCGCTGGAATTGTCAATTTTCCCGTCCTTGCTGTTAATAACAACACTATACCGGTTGTCGCTGAATATTAAATCCACCTGGCTGGTTCTTTCTTCCGGTGAAGCAGGAAATGTAATTGAGGGCTTCGGCTCCTTTGTAACCGGCGGCAACATGGTGGTAGGATTTATCATATTCCTTATAATCATGGTAGTTCAATTCTTGGTTATTACCAAGGGGTCCGAAAGAGTTGCGGAAGTGGCAGCGAGGTTTACGCTGGATGCTATGCCGGGAAAGCAGATGGCTATTGATGCAGACCTGAATGCGGGATTGATCAATGAAATAGAGGCGAAGGAAAGACGGCGGAATATACAGAGGGAAGCAGACTTTTATGGCGCAATGGATGGTGCCAGCAAGTTTGTAAAAGGGGACGCTATCGCAGGTATAATTATTACTTTCATAAACATAATCGGTGGTTTGATTATCGGTATGGTTATGAGAGGTGAAGACTTCACGACAGCGGTTCAGCTGTATACCATACTTACCGTAGGCGATGGGCTGGTGAGCCAGATACCTGCGCTCTTAATTTCTGTCGCAACGGGTATTATAGTAACCAAGGCGGCATCTGATTCCAACTTAAGCGAAGATCTTTTCAAGCAGATATTTAAAAATCCAAGGGTTTTGTTTATAGCTGCCGGGATGTGTGTGGTGCTGGGCCCGGTTTTAAGTCCGGTGCCATTCTTCCTTTTGGCCGCGATACTGATATTTATAGGGTATAATCTTTTGAAACAGCAAAAGCAGGTTCAGAAACAGGAAGAAGTTCAGGTTAAAGAGAGTGAAGTGGAAGAAATAAGAAAACCGGAGAATGTTGTTTCACTGCTGCAGGTTGATCCGATTGAACTGGAGTTCGGCTATGGAATAATACCCCTGGCTGATGTGAACCAAGGCGGCGATCTTTTGGACAGGGTGGTAATGATAAGAAGGCAGCTTGCCCTTGAGCTTGGAATGATAGTGCCGATTATAAGACTAAGAGACAACATCCAGCTTCCGCCCAATGAATATGTAATAAAAATTAAAGGCGTTGAAGTATCAAGGGGTGAGCTGATGTTCGACCACTTCCTTGCAATGAATTCAGGTATGGCAGAAGAGGATTTGGATGGCATCAAGACAGTAGAACCTGCATTCGGGCTTCCTGCCATATGGATAAGCGAAAGTCAGAGGGATCGGGCGGAGATGCTTGGCTACACTGTAGTTGACCCGCCGTCGATAATTGCCACACACCTGACTGAAATTATTAAGAAATTTTCTCATGAGCTGCTAGGCAGGCAGGAAGTCCAAACGCTTATTGATAATGTAAAGCAGAATTATCCTGCTATTGTGGATGAACTGGTTCCAAAGGTCATGACCATTGGTGAGATACAAAAGGTAATAGCCAACCTCCTAAAGGAGGGTGTATCAATACGCGATATGGTCACAATTCTGGAGACACTGGCGGACTATGCTCCTGTTACGCATGACCCCGATATGCTTACTGAATATGTTAGACAGGCGTTAAGCAGGGCAATAACTAAGAAATTTATTGCTGACAGCAGGTCTAATGTCATAACCCTTGATCCCAAGCTTGAGCAGGTAATAATGGATTCGGTGCAAAGGACTGAGCATGGATCCTACCTTACATTGGAGCCTGAAATGACAAACAGGATACTAAACAGCCTGTCAAAGCAGTTGCAAAGGCTCATGCAGCTTGGCCAGCAGCCTGTTGTTCTGGCTTCTCCGGTTGTAAGGCTGTATTTTAAAAGACTTACAGAGCAGAGCGTACCAGGGCTGGTGGTATTATCATATAACGAAGTTGATCCTAATGTAGAAATACAGTCAGTAGGAATGGTGTCCGTATAAAAAATGAAAGGAAGCTTTGGGACATTCCTAAGGTGTGTCCCTTGCATTGTTCGGGAGGGAAAACGGTGAAAATAAGGCGGTATATGGGCAGTAACACCCAGGAAGCTATACTGAAGGTTAAAATGGATTTAGGCAACGACGCGGTTATCCTGAATACGAGAAAGGTGCGTCAAAAAGGTCTG
>JAOACY010000076.1 GCA_026417615.1 Clostridia bacterium | reverse complement strand
CTGTATATGCCTTCCATGGGATTTTCCCCTTTGGAAACCGGAGCCTTCTTATTATAGATCTCTACCATCAGTATGCTCCTTTTCTATCCGATCTGCAGGAAAAGCTCAAATCCTTCTCCGGCTTGCTGTATTCTTCTGCCGGAGGGCTTGGAACAAGCTACCTTCCATTGTACGCTTACTATTTGGCTAGCCCGTTAAATCCGATTATCGTTCTGTTCCCGAAAGCCTATCTGGCTGAAGCGGTTCTTGTTCTGACGTTATTGAAGGTGGGTCTGGCAGGAGCCTGTTTTTCAATTTACCTTAAGGGAGTGCATCGCGAGCAAAGCATGGCAACCGTTGCATTTTCTCTACTGTATGCGCTTTCGGGGTATGTGCTGGTGTTCTCCTGGAATATCATGTGGATGGATGCTATATATCTTCTTCCGTTAATCATTTTGGGTCTTGTAAAGCTGGTAAGGGACAGCAGAGGAGTGCTTTTGTGCATTACACTGGCCGCAGCCCTTTTATCAAATTTCTACATGGCATTTTTCATATGCTTATTCATTTTGGTTTACTATCCCGTATGCCTGCTTCAGTACCACAGCTTTGGGAATCCCATGCTTCTTTTTAAAAAAACAGCTCAGGCCGCAGGGTTCTCGCTATTATCCGCAGGTCTTTCTTCCGTTTTGCTTATACCAACATATTTTGCTTTAAAGCTTACATCCGCTGCAGAAGACGTTTTCCCCAAGACATTGACGAATTACTTTCACCTGTTTGACTATATTACCAGGCATTTCACATATCCTTCCCCATCTATAAGGGAAGGGATGCCAAACCTGTATTGCGGAATTGTTATTTTAATTCTCCTGCCTGTTTATTTTTTGAGCAAGGAAATAAGACTTAAGGAAAAAATGCTGCATTTGGCTCTGATACTGGTTTTAATCCTGAGCTTTAATTTGAATGTACTGAATTTCATATGGCACGGTTTCCATTATCCTAATCAGATTCCATACAGGTTTTCCTTTGTCTATGTATTTCTCGTCTTATCAATGGGTTATACTGCCTTCAAAAGGCTTGAAGAGGTTAGCGGCAAGCATATTGGCTTGATCTGCTTTGCCGTAGCGTCTTTAGTTGTTTTATCTCAGAAATTCGACAAATTGGCAATAGACTATTTAACAGTTTATGTAAGCTTGGTTTTCGTTATTTTATATGCTGCAGCTCTTGCCTATGACCGTTGCAATACAGTCATACTCTGGGATAGAGCGCTTTTATTTGCTTTGGTTGCAATTATGGAAATGTTTTCCAATACTGCTTTGACTATACAAAAGATTGATTCTTTAGAGGGCTTTTCTGGAAGGGATGGATATGCAGTCGGCAAAAAGGTTGTACAGGTCCGCCAGCGTATTGCAGATATCAAGGCCACAGATAAAGGCTTCTACCGAATGGAGGTCTTGCCTCCGCAAACAGCCAATGATCCCTTCCTTTACAACTATCCCGGCCTTTCAATTTTCTCTTCAACTGCGCCTGTAAAGCCCGTTGAAATGCTTCAGAATTTAGGCTATCATAGTAATGGGATAAACAGCTATGAATATGAGGGCTCAACAGAGGTTCTTGACTCCATCTTCGGTATAAAGTATCTGATCCATAGGTCATTGAACATGGAAAATAAGCTATACACCCAGATAGCGGGCAGCGAAGAGCTGGCTGTGTTTTCAAATCCCTATGCCCTGCCCGTGGGTTTTCTGGCTCCTAAGCAATTTGCAAGCTTTAACAGCAACGGGTCAAACCCATTTAGCAATCAGAACAGGCTGGTGGAAGGCATCAGCGGCATCAAGGAGGTAATATCCCCCGTTGACGGACAAAAGCAGGGAACACTTGACAATTTGACTTTCAGCAGTTCGGGTACTCACTTCTACAGCTTCAAACGTACAAACAAGGACATGAGTTCAATTGCCAGGGTTAAACTGGAATTCATAGAGGAGGGGCACTCTTACTTGTACTACAAAGCGCCTTACGATATGAAAGGCAATGGTTTTGTCATGGTTGACGGAAGGAAGATTGAGTTTAACCCCAGGCATTCTACCATAATAAATCTGGGGAAGTGCAAATCAGGCGCCAATGTTGAGCTGCAGCTGAATTTTGAAAAGACCAGTCCCGAGTCAGGCAGTTTTAGCCTGTATGCTGGCACGCTGAACCTTGCGATGTTTGAAAAGGCAGTATCCGTTATTAAAAATAAGGCTATTACAGTCGAAAGCTTTTCAAACAACCATATCAGCGGATACGTGGAAGCAAAAGAGGATGGTTTGCTGGTAATGAGCATACCTTATGATAAAGGCTGGCAGGTAACTGTTGGCGGCAGGAAGGTCAAAACCCAAGCCTTGGACGACTGCCTTCTTAGCTTTGAAGTCCCGCAGGGGTCACATAAGCTGGAGCTAAAGTATTTCCCGGAAAAGTTTTTTACTGGTCTTGCAATATCTCTGGCATCAGTTGTAATATTGGTTTTGGTAATGCTTAAAGGCTATGGAATAAGGCGTAAAAATATCAAGCAGAAAAATCAGGAGGTTTCCGGTAATGGATAAGACGCTGATTACAGTCGTTATTCCCGTGTATAACGAAGAAAACCAGATTTATGAGACTATCGAGGTCATAAGAGACAAGCTTGCCATTACGGGAATGGATTATGAATTTATACTGGTTGATGACGGCTCTTCGGATGGAACCTGGCTCAAGCTGAAAATGCTTTCTGAAGACTTTCAAAGCATCAAGGCATTAAGACTGAGCAGAAACTTTGGAAAAGAAGCAGCCCTTTGTGCCGGTTTGGAAGCTGCAAAGGGCGATGCTTGCATTGTTATGGATGCCGACCTCCAGCACCCGCCGGAGCTGATTCCTGAAATGGTGAGGCTGTGGAGGGATGAAAGCTATGATGTGGTCGAGGCAGTCAAGTCCGTACGCGGGGACGAAAGCTTGGTAAACAAGATTGGCGCACACTTGTTTTATAAAACATTAAGCAAGCTGTCTGGTTTCGACATAGATCAAGCATCTGACTTCAAGCTGTTGGACAAGAAAGTTGTCGAAGCTTGGAGGTGTATGAATGAAAGAGATACTTTCTTCAGGGGGATGGCAGCATGGGTAGGGTTTAACCGTATAAGCATACCCTTCAATGTGGCAAGCAGAAAAAAAGGAACTTCAAAGTGGTCGCTATTTAAGCTTTCAAGGCTTGCTGTGAGCGCTATAACCTCCTTTTCATCACTTCCGCTGCAAATTGTCACATTTATGGGCCTTATTTTTCTCATAGGTTCTGTGGTTCTTGGGATACAGACCTTGTATATGAAGCTTATGGGCATTGCCCTCAGCGGATTTACAACAGTTATACTGCTGCTTTTAATTATCGGCAGCACACTGATGATAAGTCTGGGGGTCATAGGTACGTATATCGCCAGAATATACGAGGAGGTAAAGCGCAGGCCGAGATATATTATATCAGAAAAAGTTGAAAGCAGAAGAGACTCGTTATATAAAAAGCAATAAATAGCATATGTTTTTTGGGGGTTAAAATGATTAAAAAAATTCTGTCAACAATAATTGTCTGTGTTCTGCTTTTTGCAGCTGTGCCCCAGGCTTATGCCCTTGTCAATCCTGCTGACTTTCAAAAGGTAAGCGAGTATAGAGAGGGTGGTGTCAATATAATCAGTTTCTCGTCAAAGTGGAACAGCAAGGATAAATTAAAGCAGATTTATGAGGAGCTCCTGAAAAACTTTCATGGAGAGGAAATAAAGCTTCTTACAGAAATATATTTGTATCCGGGTGAAAACAATAAGAATCTCGGCGAATACAGCCTTTCCTACAGGATTGACAGCAAAGGCAGGAAAGTAATGGATTCCGGAAGATACATAAATATTTTTGAATGCGACACGCTCGACTCAATTGATAAGATTGCCAGAACCCTGTCCCATGAATATGGGCATCATTTCACATATTACTACATGATTAAAAAAGAGAATGCCATTTTTAGCGATTGTGATACTTTGTACCAGACCGTAAGGGGGCTTAAAGGGAATCCGCATATAAATAACGGCGAACACAAATGGAATCTTGCAGAAATCGCAGCAGAAGACTATGTCCAGCTTTTTGGCTCTTCCACCTTCAAGAACGGCATTAAGTTCATGGATGTAAAGTGTGGGAGCGCAAGAATGGATCAAATGAAGAATATAAGCACCCTTCCTTTCAACGTATATCCCCAGGAAAATGTTTTCATCCCGCTTGCGGCAAACAACCCGGGCATAAGAGAATACTGGCTTTCGGCAATGGGTAAGGATAATTCGCAGTGTGACATAAAGACAGACCCATCGTATGTATTTATTGATGAGATTAGCAAAATAAATCTGTCTTCTTATGGGATAGGAAGGGAATATGAGTACAACTACATCGTGAGGTGGACCGCAGGTGACAGTGACCCTGCAAGAAAACTGGAGTATAATGTTGTGGCTTTTCCTGACAAGCTGGATGGTTACAGCATACCTGTTAAAACTGTATATTCCGGAGAAGACTTGTCAGCTTGTGTAGGCTACTTTGAAACATATTCCGCGAATACTGCATATACTGACGGCATTCTTGACAATTCCTCCAAATACTTTGATGTAGTAGTCTACACGAGGGATGAAGGCGGAAGCATAATTAATTCAAATATCCTGAGAGTGGATGTAAGCGACAGGGCCCGGCCCAAAACGGCATCAATACTTTCTTCCAGGACGGGCAGCGAAATACAGGTCATTTATAATAAAAGCATGATAAAGTTTGATGATGCCAGGCCTGTATTGATAAACAACAGAACGATGGTACCCTTAAGGAAAATATTTGAGACAATGGGAGCGCAAATTGAGTGGGAGGATTCAACAAAAACTGTTACTGCAAAAAAAGACAATAACGTAATTGTTATGCAGATAGAAAACGCCAGGGCTTTTGTCAACGGAAAAGAGATAGTACTTGATGCGGCCCCGCAGCTGGTCAATAACAGAACGCTTGTGCCTCTGCGGTTTGTCGGGCAGAGCTTTGGCAATATAGTTGAATGGGACGGCACGGACAGAACTGTAGTGATAAAATGAAGCAGTTATTGAGATTTTTGGTAATAATCTTTACAGGTTAGGATAAATAGCTTACATTGAGGAGAAAAGTGATTGTTCAAAGGCATTTCAATAGCATCGAAAAGATGTTACTGTCATATATTTTAGGTATAGAACGAGTATTCTTATGCTTGTCCATTTTGTCATGTTCATCAACGTTCAAAATTCCAGCGTTTTCCACATGATTTGCACAAAATGTGGAAAAGATTTGCTTATTTTACCATATTATTGAAAATTATCCACAGATAGCAATGCTGCTGCATATGTTACGATAAATAGCTTACATTGAAAAGAAAAATGATTGCTCAAAGGTATTTAAACAGCATTGGGAAGACGAATTGGAAGGTAATGATTGTTGTATTTAAATATACAAAAAGACTCCCAAAATTAATTGGAAGCCTTGATTCTTTTGGTACGCCCGACACGATTCGAACGTGCGACCTGCGGTTTAGGAAACCGACGCTCTATCCTACTGAGCTACGGGCGCATAAATAACCTCATTTCGTTAGCGAATATAGTATACTAAAAAAAAAACTGTTTTGCAAGGGCAATTTTATTCCAAAATGCTTAATTGGCCTTGGAAATCCTCTCTTACTGGAGTAAAATATTGAAAGGACACATCTCCGCGGAGAAGAAGGGGGAGTTCCAACAAGCAGGGAATGTTGCTTAAGGAGGACAAACGTTATGGATGGATTTGATTTGCGGGAAGCGGTTCAAACGCTGCTGAAATTCAGGGAGGAGCGGGACTGGAACCAGTTCCATACACCGAAGAACCTGGCTGTGTCAGTATGCATAGAAGCGGCGGAGCTGCTGGAGCATTTTCAATGGAGGAAGGATGAAGAAATTGATAAATACTTAAAATCAGACGCGTTGGACAAGGTTAAGGAAGAGATCGCCGATGTGGCCGCCTATCTGATGATGCTTTCTCACGATCTTGGAATAGACTTAAACAGCGCTATGCTTGAAAAAATTGAGAAAAATGCCGTCAAATATCCTCTTGATAAATGCAAAGGCAGGCATAACAAATACAATAATCTATAAGTATTTATAAAAAGTGGTATTATATATAAAAGCAAGGCAACTAAAAAATTGGAGGTGTGACATATGGCGGACAGGAATGCAAATAAGCTTCCGAAAAGGGAGGAGATTGAGGAAAAGTACAAATGGAAGCTTGAAGACATATATGCTGATAATAATGAATGGGAAGCAGATTTTTGCAAAGTGAAGGCTATGACAAAGGATATAGCCCGGTTTAAAGGGCATCTGGAAGACAGCGCCCAGATGCTGCTGGAATGTTTTAAGACCAGCGATGAGCTTCTGTCCTTAAATGACAAGCTGTTTGTTTATGCGAGGATGAGGAAGGATGAGGATAATGGGAACTCTCTTTACCAGGCTCTTGCAGACAGGGCTTCTGTTCTTTCTGCCGAGGTGTATGCATCAGTTTCCTTCATAATCCCTGAGTTGATTTCCATACCTGAAAACAAGCTGAAGGACTTTCTAGCCAGTAATGAGCAGCTTCAGCTTTATAAACAATTTATTAATGAAGCCTTAAGACAGAAAGAGCATACCCTTTCGGAAAGGGAGGAGGAAATTCTTGCTTTGTCTTCGGAAGTGGCATCAGCACCGAGAGACATATTTACAATGTTCAACAACGCGGATATCAAGTTCCCGTCAATTAAGGATGAAAAAGGGGAGGAAACAGAGCTTACGAAAGGCAGGTACATAAAGTTTCTTGAGAGCAGGGACAGGAGAGTAAGGCACGATGCCTTCAAAGCTCTTTACAGCTCCTACAAGAGCCATATAAACACACTGGCCTCCATGCTGAGCAATAATGTCAAAAAGAACAGGTTCTACTCATCATTAAGAAAGTACAAGTCCTCCTTGGAAGCATCCCTTGATGCTGATAATATTTCAACAGATGTCTATGACAGACTCATAGATACCGTGAATAAGAACCTCCATCTTCTTCACAGGTATCTTAAGCTCAGGAAGAGAGCCCTAAAGCTTGACGAGCTGCACATGTATGATTTGTATGTGCCCATAGTTGAAGAGCCCCCTAAGAGCATATTCTATCAGGACGCTCTTGAAATTGTTGAAAAAGGCCTTATGCCTTTAGGGGAAGAATATATCGGGTATCTGAAAAATGGCTTTAAAGAAGGCTGGATAGATGTTTTTGAAAATGAGGGCAAGACCGGAGGAGCATATTCTTGGGGAGCGTATAAAACTCACCCCTATGTGCTTTTAAATTACCAGGGCACAATCAATGACGTATTCACCCTTGCGCATGAAATGGGTCATGCTCTTCATTCCTTCTATTCAAACAAGACTCAGCCCTATGTGTACTCACAGTACAAGATATTTGTTGCAGAGGTGGCATCAACTGCAAACGAATCTCTGCTTATAAAATATCTGCTGGATAATACGGATGACCCGAAGGAAAAGGCGTATCTTCTGAATCATCAGCTGGAGGAGTTCAGGGGGACGATCTTCAGGCAGGTTATGTTTGCGGAATTTGAAAGGATTATCCATTCAAAGGCAGAGGAGGGTGAAGCCTTGACCGCACAGACGCTGAACGAAATCTACAGGGGCCTTAATGAAAAATATTTTGGACGCGAAGTGGTTCTTGATGAGGAGATAAGCTATGAATGGTCAAGAATTCCGCACTTTTACAGCAGCTTCTACGTGTACAAATACGCTACAGGCCTCTCCGCAGCTGTTTCGCTTTCACAGCAGATATTGAAGGAAGGCAGGCCTGCCGTTGAACGTTACATCAGCTTCTTAAGCAGCGGAGGCTCGGACTACCCTCTTGAACTGCTAAAAAAAGCCGGAGTGGATCTCTCTACCCCGCAGCCAGTACAGGAGGCATTGGACATGTTCGGCAGGAGCCTCGATGAACTGGAGAAATTAATATAAAAATTATTTTCCTAAAGAATAGAGGCATTGTTGCTAAATAGACTCCATGCTTCTCATCAGCAGAATTTTTATCAAAATAAGGAGGCAGAAAATGAAGGATCCAAGAATTGAACAGTTAGCCAAGAACCTTATCAACTATTCCGTTGAGCTAAAGCCCGGCGAGAAAATCCTCATTGAAAGCATAGGAGGGGAAATACCTCTGACAAAGGAGTTGATAAAGCAAGCCTATAAGGCGGGAGGAACGCCCTATGTGACCATAAAGAACCATGAGCTGTTAAGGGTGCTTCTGGAAGAGTGCACAGTTGAGCAGATAAAGGAAACTGCGGCCTTTGAAATCTCAAGGATGAAGGAGATGCAAGCATATATAGGCATAAGGGCGGGTGAAAATGTAAGCGAAATGGGGGCTGTGCCTCAAGAGAAGATGAAAATCTACATGGAGCACTACTCCAAGCCCCTTCATTCAGACCTGCGGGTTAAAAACACCAAATGGTGCATTTTAAGATACCCCAATCATTCGATGGCCCAGCTGGCCGGAATGGCAACAGAGCTCTTTGAGGACTTTTATTTCAAAGTTTGCAACCTTGACTATTCCAAAATGTCAAAGGCCATGGACAGCCTGGCGGAGCTTATGGAGAAAACTGACAGGGTTAGGATAACGGGGAGGGATACGGACCTTTCCTTTTCAATTAAAGGCTTGGCTGCCATAAAGTGTGACGGCAAAATGAACATCCCTGACGGAGAGGTGTTCACCGCTCCGGTAAAGGATTCCGTAAATGGAGTAATCAGCTACAATACACCTGCTGTTTATCAGGGAGTGACCTTTGAAAATATCAGACTTGAGTTTAAAGACGGGAAAATCATCAAGGCAACCTCCAGTGACACGGAAAGGATAAATAAGATATTTGACACGGATGAAGGAGCAAGATATGCAGGCGAGTTTGCAATCGGCGTAAATCCTTACATTGAAAAGCCCATGAAGGACACCCTTTTTGATGAGAAGATAAAGGGGAGCATACATTTCACGCCGGGAAGCTGCTATGATGAATGTGATAACGGCAACAAGTCATCAATACACTGGGATCTTGTGTTTATTCAGAGACCGGAGTACGGAGGAGGAGAACTGTGGTTTGATGATATTCTGGTTAGAAAAGACGGGGTTTTTGTGCCGAGGGAGCTCCAGCTTTTGAATCCGGAAAGCTTAGGTTAAGGAAATAGGCAAAAAAAGAGGTTAGTCTGGCGACTAACCTAATGTAAAGGGGGTCAAAATGTATTTTGTGAGGTCAATTATAGTATTGACGGATATACAGGTTTTATACACTGCAAAATAAAAAATATTGATTGAATTGCAAAAAGCCATTCCCGTAAACTTCGATGAAATGACTGGTGTCTTGTTTCAAGAAAAGCTGTTTTTGATGAGGAATCAAATATAAAGCTTTCTTGAAATATTGCGGCAAATAAAATATACTCTATATTAAACACATTAATGACTTTATATTTAAAAAATACGGTGGACAATATGTGGGAGCAGGCAATATACAAAGAAAAGGTTGATACAAAAATAAAAAAGCCAAACCTTTACCGTGTTGTGCTGTTGAATGATGACTATTCAACAATGGATTTTGTTGTTGAAGTGCTCATCAAGGTATTTCATAAATCCATAACTGAGGCTACAAGAATAATGCTAGATGTTCATGAAAAAGGCAGGGGCATTGTAGGGGTCTATACTTATGATATAGCATATACAAAAGTAGCACAAGTCGAGGAAATGGCTAACGAAAGACAATTTCCTCTGCAGGCGGTCATGGAAGAAGTGTAGAAAGGTGATATTTATGAAGCTGGATGGTGTTGTTGACAGGATTTTGGTTTCTGCGTACAACGAAGCCAAGTATCGGAACCATGAATACTTCACCCCGGAGCATATATTATATTCCGCATTGTTTTTTGAAGAAGGCAGGGAGATAATTGAGAGCTGCGGCGGAGATATTGAAGCACTGAAAAATGATCTTACGGAGTATTTCAAGGATAATATGACAATAGTTGAGGGTATTGATCCTGTAGGAACACTGGGTGTCCAAAGCATTCTTCAGTCGGCTGCCGGGCATGTGGTCTCTTCCGGGAGGGACACTGTAAGGCTTGGTGATATTTTTGCAGCATTATTGGAGGAAAAGGAGAGCTTTGCAAGCTACTACCTTCAGAAAAACGGAGTAACAAGGCTGGCTGTCCTGAAATTCATATCCCATGGTGTATCGGTGGTGCCCGGAAGGCGAACCGAGCCTGTAAAGTCAGGGCAAGACAAGAAATCCTATGAGGTGCATGAGAATACAGAAAAAACTGAGGGAGAAGCTCCTAAAAATGATTTCTTAAGCAATTTTACCGTAGAGCTGACTGATAAGGCGAGAAGGGGAGAAATTGACCCCCTTATTGGCAGGGAGGATATTCTGCAGAGAACAATCCTGATTCTATGCAGGAGGTATAAAAACAACCCTGTTCATGTTGGCGATCCGGGAGTAGGCAAGACTGCCATAACGGAAGGCCTGGCCAGAATGATTGCCGAGGATAGGGTTCCTAAGGCCCTGAGGCAGTGCAAGATTTATTATCTTGACATGGGCGCGCTTATTGCGGGAACAAAATACAGGGGTGACTTCGAAGAGCGGATACAGAAGGTCCTACGCGATATCGAAAAGAAAGGCCGGGCTATTGTATATATTGACGAAATCCATACAATAGTAGGAGCCGGTGCGGTATCCGGAGGGGCCCTGGACGCATCCAACATTCTGAAGCCTTTTCTTATGTCGGGAAAGCTTAGGTTCATAGGCTCCACCACCTATGAGGAGTATAAAAAATATTTTGAAAAGGACAGAGCTCTCTCAAGGAGGTTTCAGAAGGTAGAGGTTCCCGAACCATCATTGGAGGAGACATTATTGATACTGGAGGGTCTTAAGGACAGATATGAGAAATACCATGGGGTTGTTTATTCCAAGGAAGCTTTGAGACTTGCGTGTGAGCTTTCGGCAAAATATATAAATGACAGGCATCTCCCTGACAAGGCTATAGATATTATTGACGAAGCTGGCGCATACGCAAGGCTTATGGCTGAGGACGGCACAGAGGCAATTGTTATAAAGGAAAAGGACATTGAGCGAATTGTTGCAGCTATAGCAAAGATACCTGAACAGGGTGTTTCCGTGAGTGAGCAGGAGCAGCTCAAGAATCTGGAGCAGACTCTGAAGAAAGAAATATTCGGTCAGGACAAGGCTGTTGAGGCAGCGGCTCAGGCTATTAAAAGGTCCAGAGCCGGCTTCAACGAGGCTGAAAAGCCTGTTGCGTCCTTGCTGTTTGTAGGCCCCACAGGGGTTGGGAAGACAGAGCTTGCCAAGCAGATGGCAGCAACATTGGGTATAAAGCTGATACGGTTTGATATGAGCGAGTACCAGGAAAAACACACGGTCGCAAGATTGATAGGGGCGCCTCCGGGCTATGTTGGCTATGAGGAGGGCGGACTTCTCACAGACGCTATCAGGAAGACTCCGCACTGCGTACTGCTTCTTGATGAAATTGAGAAGGCTCATCCTGATATTTATAATGTCCTGCTGCAAATAATGGACTATGCGACTTTAACGGATAATAACGGCAAAAAGGCTGATTTTAGAAACGTAATTTTGATAATGACCTCCAACGCAGGTGCCAGGGAGGTAGGCAGGACTTTAATAGGGTTTGATAAAAGACAGATTGAGCAGGCAGCCATCATGAAGGAAGTTGAGAGAATATTCCTTCCGGAGTTCAGGAACAGGCTTGATGCAGTTGTGGTGTTCAACCATATAAGCATGGATATGGCATTAATGATTGCTCGCAAGGCAATAAGCCGGTTTGAAGCAAAGCTTGCCCCCAAGAATATCAAGCTTGAAGTATCCGAGGAATGTTACCGGTGGCTTGCAGAGAAGGGACTTTCATCAACTTATGGGGCAAGAGAGATTTTGCGTGTGGTCCAGGAGAAAATCAAATCACATTTTGTGGATGAAGTGCTGTTCGGAAGCCTTTCTA
>JAOACY010000070.1 GCA_026417615.1 Clostridia bacterium | reverse complement strand
TTTCTTTTTATAGGGTATACTGGTTCTGGCTCCTTCAAAGAGCGGACCGGAAAGCTTTCCTCCAGTACCGTCAGGCAAAAGATCCAAAAAGCTGCCTGGATGCTCCTCTTCAAGAGTCGCAGTAAGCTTCCTTGGTTCTATGCCATTAGGAATATCCTGGGCAAAAGCTTGTACAGAATTGAATATGAGAACGAAACACATGGTGGATATAAATATCACTTTTCGTAACATGATAATCATCTCCTTCCGTGCAATACTTGTTTTTCAATGAAACATTCAATTATTCTTTAGCTTTTAAGTATTTTCAGCTTATATAATGCTTTAATTCTCACATCATGTTCAATTAGTATAACATTCATCTAAAACATTGGACCCACCTCCTCCGTCTGGATACAAAAAATGCCTTACTATTCTCCACACATAAGGTTAATAGCGTTTTAGACCCCGCTGATAAACTCAGGCAATGATAGAATATTAAAGCATCGCTTAGCACTCACCCAAATAGAGTGCTAATAATATGATATAAAATCTCATATTTACTGTCAAGGCTGCTCTAAATTTTTTTACAATTTGTTAATATTTTCCCTGCAAGCCTTAATCTATATGGATTTTTAGTGCATTGTCCAAAACGTCTATATAAATATTTTTACTCTCACTTACCTCGCCAGTTATAATCCTTTTACCTATTTCGGTTTCAATAAATTTCTGCATATACCTTTTTACGGGCCTTGCTCCAAACACAGGATTATACGCATTCTGAGCCATGTACTGCTTTGCTTTCTCTGACACCTTAAGCCCTATGCGCCTGTCATCCAGCCTTCTTTGGATGTCCTCCAAAGCCAGGTCGATAATCTTAACAATTTCTGTCTTTCTTAAGGGCTTGAACAGCACAACCTCATCTACACGGTTCAAAAACTCAGGCTTGAAGTGCCTGTTCAATTCTCCCAGTACATACTCCCTAGTGTTTTCATCTATCTCCCCACTTGCCTCTATACAGCTCAAAAGGTGCTGGCTTCCTATGTTGGAGGTCATGATAACAACCGTATTCTTGAAATCCACTGTCCTGCCCTGGCTGTCGGTAAGCCGGCCATCGTCCAATAATTGAAGAAGCACATTGAATACTTCAGGATGTGCTTTTTCGATTTCATCAAAGAGAATCACACAGTAGGGCTTTCTCCTTACAGCCTCGGTCAGCTGTCCTCCCTCTTCATAACCCACGTAGCCGGGCGGCGCACCGATAAGCCTTGCAACGGCATGCTTTTCCATATATTCCGACATATCAATGCGTACTACGTTTTCATCACTGTCAAAAAGAGCCTGGGATAGAGCCTTGGCAAGCTCGGTTTTACCTACGCCGGTGGGACCTAAGAATATGAAGGAGCCTATAGGCTTTCTCGGGTCTTTCAAGCCCGACCTTGCACGGATTACTGCATTACTTACTGCTGCAACCGCTTCATCCTGCCCTACCACACGCTTGTGCAGCAGCTCTTCAAGGTTCAAAAGCTTATCCCGTTCATTTTCCACCAGCCTTGTTACAGGTATCCCAGTCCACCGGGAAACAATTTCAGCGATTTCTTCCTCGGTGACCTCTTCCTTCAGCAGCACACCTTCATTTGATTTTTTACGCTGTTTTTCCTTCTCAAGGCTCCGCTGAAGCTCAGGAAGCCTTCCGTGCTTCAAGACAGCCAGCTTGTCAAGGTCATAGGACCTTTCTGCTTCTTCTATCTGCCTTTTTACCTCCTCAATCTGTTCTTTTAGTTCCTTCTCTCTTTTGATGTTCTCCTTTTCCAGCTCCCATTGGGCTTTCATGCTGTCGGATTTTTCCTTTAGTGAGGAGATTTCCTTTTCCAGTGCTGAAAGTCTTTCTCTTGAAACCTCGTCCTCTTCCTTTTTAAGCGCCTGTCGCTCAATTTCCAGTTGCATGATGCGCCGCTGGATTTCATCCAGTTCAGTGGGCATGCTGTCAATTTCCGTCCTTATCATAGCTGCAGCTTCATCCATCAGGTCGATGGCCTTGTCGGGAAGAAAGCGGTCGCTGATGTACCTGTTGGACAACACACTGCACGCAATAAT
>JAOACY010000041.1 GCA_026417615.1 Clostridia bacterium | reverse complement strand
TAACGACTTGTCTTGCAATTCCTCGCACGCATCAATATGACTTCGTGTCATATGATGCTCAAAATGCCATCCATGGCATTTTGGCTTCGGAATTGCTGCTACATCGTCGAGTGATTTATTCATCTTGTTCCAAGAAAAGCTGTTTTTGCGGTAGAATCAATTAATAATACCATGGCAATTCGGAAATAAGAAGATTTGGGCGGTGACCTTATGGATGCTGAAAGAATATTGATTGCAGACGATGAAGACAGAATCCGTCAAATGCTAAAGGAATATTTGTCTCCTCACGGATATGCAATTGACGAAGCCGCTGACGGAACAGAAGCGCTGGATTTATTTAAAAAATACAATTACTCTATAATCATTCTGGATATCATGATGCCTAAGCTGGATGGCTGGACAGTCTGCAGGGAGATCCGGAAATCCTCCCAGGTTCCTGTCATCATGCTGTCTGCCAGAGGAGAGGAATACGACAAACTTTTCGGCTTTGAGCTTGGCGTGGACGATTATGTTGTAAAGCCCTTCAGTCCCAAAGAGCTGCTGGCAAGAGTGAAAGCAATCATACGCCGCAGCTCGAACGCCGATAAACCGGAAAGTCATAAAAACAGCATCAGTTATGAGGGATTAGCCATAGATTTTAACTCCAGGAATGTAACTGCAGACGGCAAGCTTTTGAGCCTTACCCCCAAGGAGTATGAACTTCTGAGCTTTTTTGCCCGTAATCCTGACAGGGTGTTTTCCCGCGACCAGCTTTTGAATGAAGTCTGGGGATATGATTTTTTCGGAGATCATAGAACCGTAGATACCCATATCAAAATGCTCCGTGAAAGTCTCGGCCATTATCGGAAATTTATCATTACGGTATGGGGAACAGGATACAAGTTTGAAGCAAGAGGTGCAAAATGAAAAGTATTGCCGTAAAGCTGTGGTCAGGAATGA
The DNA here is from genome assembly GCA_026417615.1 of Clostridia bacterium. Lineage (GTDB taxonomy): Bacteria > Bacillota > Clostridia > Acetivibrionales > JAFADI01 > SKW22. Next base: position 9,463 of record JAOACY010000041.1, on the reverse strand, counting down.
TGCTGCTGGTTATTGTCTTCCTTACACTTATGTGGCTTTTCCAGATTGTTTTCCTTGAGAGCTTCTATGCCAGTCAAAGAATCGGCGAGGTTAAAGGCAGAGCGCTTGAAATGCTAAAGAATTTGAATGAGGCCAGCAAGGCTGAGCTGGAGAACAGGCTTGACAGGTTCATTTATGATTACAACTGCAGTATTGAGCTTGTTGACTCAAAGGGAGATATATTGTACAGCAACGGGGCAGCAAGGCAAATGCCCATGATGTTTCAAAGCATTTTAAGATCGGGTCTGATTAACCAAGTGCTTTCCGGAAGCATAATTTCCGTCCCTCTCACACATCCAAGATTCAGCAGCAGCTATGTACTAATCGGCATTCCAGCCAAAAAAGGCGAAGAAATAGCAGGTGCTTTGCTTATCAATATGCCTCTTGCACCTGTTAAGGATACCGCCTCAATACTTAAAAAGCAGCTTATATATATAAGTATTATTTTGTTTTTCGCCGCATTGCTCCTGTCCTTTATTTTGTCAAGAGCCTTTATCAAGCCCTTGCTTATTATTATCAGAGCAACTGGTGAAATCGCATCGGGCAATCTGGGTGTTCGCCTTAAAACAAAATCCAGGGATGAAATCGGAATGCTTTGCATGGCTATAAACCACCTGGGTGAAGAGCTTTCAAAAACAGAACAGCTACGAAGGGATTTTATAGCCAATGTTTCTCATGAGCTTCGCACTCCGCTGAGCCTTATAAGAGGTTATGCCGAAACCATCCGTGATGTGACGGGTCAAAATGAAGAAAAGAGAGCCAAGCAGCTTGAAATAATAATAGAAGAGTCTCAAAGGCTTGGTTCTATTGTAGATGACATCCTTGATTTGTCACAAATGCAATCGGCTATGAAGCCTTTAAGTATCGGAGACTTTGACATAAACAAAACAATACTTGATATTTCCGAAAGATATGAGCTTGTAAGCAGCCAGTCCGGTATAAGCCTTAAGGTAAATGACTTAGGTTCCGTAGTTGTAAGGGGAAACGAAGCTAGGATACAGCAAGTGCTGCACAACCTGTTGAACAATGCCTTCAACCACAGCAAATCAGGCGGCTCTATTGAAGTTGGCATAAGAACAAACGGCGAAAAGGCAAGGATTGAGGTTTCAGATACAGGTGAAGGCATTTCACAGGAGGATATAAGTCATATCTGGGAAAGATATTACAAATCAGATAAACCACGAAATGGCAAACGTCTTGGAACAGGCCTAGGTCTAGCCATTGTGAAAAACATTCTGGAAGCTCATGAATGCAATTACGGTGTGGAAAGCACTCTGGGGAAAGGAACTACCTTCTGGTTTGAGCTTCCTCTTTGCTGATTATTAAAAAGCTTTCAATCTTTTATCATATTTCCATCACATTTGGGCTTTATAATGAAATCATCAAATCAAAGGAGAGTGATTTCAATGAAAAACCTTAAGCTTTACGCAGCAGCTGCTGCAACAGTAGTGGTGCTTGCAACCGCAGGCTCAGTTTTTGCCTCAGAAATTAAATCACCTGCAGAAATCGCATCACAATTAACAGGGAAATCTATCGAGAGCCTTAATTCAGAAAGAGCCTCAGGTAAAACCTATGGCGCTATAGCTAGGGAAGGCGGAAAACTGGATGAGTTCAAAGCAAAAATGCTGGAACAGAAAAAGGCTATTCTTGACCAAAGAGTTGCCGAAGGAAAGCTGACAAGAGAAAAGGCTGACGAGATTTATGCCAAAATCAAAGAAAACATGGCTTCCTGTGATGGTACCGGTTCTGCCGGCATAGGCAAGAAATATGGCGCCAGCTTCGGAAGCAAAAACAGCTGCGGTGTCGGCAAACAAGCAGGCGGCGTTATGGGTAGAGGCAGCATGGGCAAAGGAATGGGCTTTGGCAGGAAATAAGGATTTTAGCTTCGGAAAATATTATAAGCACATTTCCTTTACATAAAGCATATGATAATACCATAAGCTTATGAAAGGAATGAGCAAGATGTATAATGACTATAATATGTATCCACTAACCTGCAACCCTTATTATATGTTCCAATGTCCTTACTTGCGCAACACGCCGGTGTGTAACCCGGATTTGAGGAGCCAGTTTCCCAGTCAATATCTTCCTTATGTCAAGCAGGTCAAGGACAGCAACCCTATTGTATTAAGAGATTATGGGCCTAATCCGTTTGTAGTTGATATAGAGGAAGCGACAAAGCAGAACAATAATTTCCGACTGGCTTTATGGACAGGAAAGCATCTGCAGCTTACCTTGATGAGTATAAACGTCGGTGAAGACATAGGGCTTGAAGTCCATCCGCACCTTGATCAATTTATACGTATCGAGGAAGGTGAGGGACTTGTGAAAATGGGTGACCAGAAAGACAGGCTTGATTTTCAAGCAAATGTGCGTGATGATTTCGCTTTCATTATCCCTGCGGGGAAATGGCACAACCTTATAAATACAGGCAATAAACCCATTAAGCTGTATTCTATTTACGCACCGCCTCAGCACCCATTTGGCACGGTTCATAAAACCAAAGCAGATGCAGATCACTAAAAGGTGACAGGGGACGGTTCTTTGTAACACCTTTACCCACTGGGCTTGACAAAGAACCGTCCCTTGTAAATTTTCCCCTTTACTTGTTATACACCCTGTACAGAATCACTGCGGCTTCAGCCCTCGTAGTATTTGCTTTGGCTTTTATGCTGCTGCCGTACCCCTGTATAATCCCTTCCTTAACCATTGCTGCAAGGTCATTGAATGCATATGAGTCAACCTCCGAAATGTCTTCAAACTTTGACAGTTCTGATGGCGAGACTTGAGCCTTCAGCTTGTTTACATGCTTCATTGCTCTTGCAACCATAACCATCATCTCCTGCCTGGTTATTTTTTGTTCGGGGTTGAACCTGTTTGAACCTGTTCCGGTTGTTATTCCAAGCATTCTTGCTGTTGCTATGGCTTGGTAGTAGTAATCCGTCGGCTTCACATCATCAAATGCCTGGTCTGCCTTTTCTGTCAATCCGAAGGTCTGCATCATAAGTTTCATGAAATCCCCTCTTGTTATGTCAGAGGTAGGATCAAAGCTTGCCTCAGACCTTCCTTCAATAATACCTTTTGATGCCATAACTTCAATCTGCTTCTTTGCCCAGCTATGGCTTTCCAAGTCGCTGAAGGTCTTTTGAACATATGCTACCGCAAACTTATTCAATTGTGTTGTGGTGAACTCTACGGCACCCTTTGCTGCATTATACCTTCCACTTGTTACAGGTTTCGCCTTTCCTGATGCATCAATGCTTAACACCACAATATGCTCGGTGTTTGCAAGCTCGGATACTGAAGGTTTGTATGGTATTTCTACCGTCACAGGTGCCACCTGGCTGTCTTGGCTTATCTTCTTGCCGTCTGCATTAACACTCAGCTCAACTACAGGCCTCTCTGCCACTTTAGTCTTCACTTCGGAAGAAAGGGTATCTTTCTTTACATTGCATACGCTTATTCCTATATTTTTAGCACCGCTTACGTCTTTGTTGTTTGCAAACATATTTGAAGGAACAGCAATCTTTGCAATTTCTGTTACTATCACAAGCTTTACATTTGCAGAAACCGATGTAAGCGCCGATACTGGAAGCTGAGGCTGGTAAGCCGATGCTCCTTGTGCTTTTGGAATCTCAAGTAAAACTGATTTTACCCCGTCAGATGCTGCCTTGGCAATTTCGAGAGCTTTGCTTAGCATTTCCTGCTTGATTTCGGTCTTTGCTTCACCGGTTAATGTGTTTATCTCAGGCTTGGCTTCAAGCTTCACGCTTCCGTCGGTGTTTTGAACAAGCTGTTTTGTTTCATCGGAAGATGACCCAGTCTGCGTATTATTCTGCGTATTATTCTGTATATTTTCAACAACCTTCATTCTTCCATCAAGCTTGGCAATGTTGTTTGTTATCTTTGAATTTGGCTGCTTTTTAATATAAGCGGTTAATACCTCGTCAAGTCCGGGATATTCCCCAACGGTCTTGTCGTCAGTAAACATGGTGTATCCGTCCCCGCCCGCTGCAATAAAGTCATTTGTGGCAAGCTTGTATCTTTTTGAAGGATTAATCGCATTTCCATTTATTGTTATTTCAGCGACTTTGTTTTTAGGACTTGCAACAGCGTACTTAACCTTCATTCCTGCAACATGTGGGAATGCACCTTTTTCTGCAGGATATGACGATATGCCGAGTTCTAAAGCGTTGATAATATCCTGTCCGGTTACATCCTTAACCACCACAATATTCCCAAATGGCAATACCGCAAGAACTTCACCCTTTGTAATATCGCCTATATCTATTGATGCCCTGATTCCTCCGCCGTTTGTGAAGGCAACGTCTGCACCCGTAATATCAAGCATTGCATCTGTTATGAGGTTTCCAAGGTTGGTTTCCTTTGTTCTGACATCAGCTCTTGTTCCATTTAATACAACATCAGAAGATCCTATAACCTGAGATAAAACGCTTTCGTTTTCAGCCTTTGCTTTGTTTACTTTTACCTTTACAGAAACATCCTCCTTGATAGAAGCTGACTGCGCTTTGGTCATAAGAGACGGTGAAAGGCTTATTGCTTTTGTGTTCTGATTGTAAGTAATATCAACTATTCCTAGATTTTTGCTGTATTCCCCTGTCTGAACAATCAATGTGCCGTTTACGGTCCTTCCTGTAGGCATTTCAGTATGACTGTGCCCGTCAATTATCATATTGATTCCCGTTACTTCATTTGCCAATTTTGTACTGGTATCAATACTCGATGCATCTACCCCAAGATGTGCAATCGCAACAACTATATCTACATTTTCTTGATTTCTAAGCTTATTGACCATTTGCCTGGCTACTGTTACAGGATCCTGGAATGTCAAGCCCTCTACGTTCTTCGGGTGGGTCTTGTATGTAGTCTCGGGAGTTGTTAGACCGAAAATGCCTACCTTGACCCCGTCAATTGTCTTAACAATATAATCGTCGAGAAGCAATGAACTGTCCTGCTTTACAACGTTTGCTGCAAGCAAAGGGAATTTGGCCATTCCAGAAAGCTCTACCAGCCTTGCCTGTCCGAAGTTGAAGTCATGGTTTCCCGGAACCATCGCATCATAGCCTATTGTGTTCATTATATCCACCATTGCAGCACCTTGCGAAAGATTTATTATGCTCTGGCCGTGGAAGGTGTCTCCTGCGTCAAGCACAATAACATTTCCTGGGTTTTGCTGCTTCAACTGTTTTATTTTTGCCGAAATCGCAGACATGCTTATGCTTGTTGAGCTTGCTTCAAGCCTTCCGTGGGTGTCGTTTGTATGGACTATGGTAATATTCTTTTCAGGGCCCGATGAGTCATCCTTAACCTGAAACACAGAAAGCGTTCCGCTGACTTCATTTGCTACCAGAAGTACCGGAGCATCTATGGGGCTGTCTTTTCTTGATATGAATTTAATGCCTTCAGGACCGGCATCGCCTGCAACAGCCTGACTGAAATCCCTTGTATTTTTATACTCAAGGAACTTGGGATTTGCCGGGTTTGTTATATCATACACCATAACCCCGCCGATTCTTTCAAGGCCTACAAATGCGTAGTACTTGTTGCCAACCTTGCCCACTTTGACATCTTCCGGCTCAGGACCCTTGTTGTCGCTCCTGTCGTCACGAGTTGTATTACTGTTGCTGCAGTTAAAATACTGAGGTATTTTTTCAGCTGTTATTTCTTCAAATTCGCTTCCGCTGTCATATACAAGGCTCATATCCGATGCATCAAATATAGAAAAGGAGCGGCTTCCAAAGGAATAAAGCGATTCAAAAACCGATCCGTTTTTGCCCATTTCAGAGTGAATAGTAAGCCTTCCGAGGTTTGAATCATTTTTAACCGTAGAAGCCATCTGGTCAAGCTCACTTTGTGTATATCCCTGATAGTTTGTTGCCTTAAGAGAAATACTCTGAGGTGTCTTAATATCTTTAACCCTTAACTCATTCTTATAGATGCCATATTCTCTGCCATCACCCTCATTGGCAGTAACAATGTACGTCTTTGGCCCGATTGTTGCAATCTCAATTCCATCGGGCATGCGCATGCCCAATACAGGCCACTTTCTGATGTTTATTGAGTTGTCTTTATCAGATGCGTCAAGAGGTACGAGCGAGTGATCCACAAAGCCAAGGCCAAAGACACGGACAAAGGTTTTGTTAGGAATGTCCAGTTTTGCAATGGCATTGTTTTCCTGAAGTGTTACATAAGCATATTTGCTTGCAGAGTCTACCGCTATGTACTCAGGCTCAAAGTCCTGCTCGGGTGTTGAACCTTGTTTAATAATAACATTTGTGTCGCAAGGTACACCTGTAAATCCTATATCTGTTACATCCGCTTGTTTAATATTGTCTCCGCCTTTTGAAACGTCAATATAAGAGACGCTTCCGACAGGATCCTCGGTATAGCTGTCAAGCGGTTCTCCTTCATTTGCCACAAGCAGAGTATTGCCATCCGGTGTAAACGCCAGATTGTCAGGGAGGTAGCCTACAGTAACATACCCCAGGTAGTCACCGGCTATTGTGAAGAAAGCAACCCTTCCTTTCACATTTTTGCTTGACGCAGGTATGCTGACTGCGAAATATGTTGAAGAAGGGTGTATGTCAATGCATGTAATGTCTCCTGTACTAAATCCCGCAAAATCAGTCAAATCGCTTATTTTGATTTTTTTGCTGAGATTAAGCGCTGCTGCAGTAGTTCTGTCTTTTTCAAGGACAGACAGGTCAATAATGTCAATTGCTTCATTGCTTGTTTGTCCATTTACAACAAACGCATTCTGCGATACCGGGTCATATTTTACTATTTCCGCAACGGGATTTGTCCCACTTGCCGAATAACGTCCAATAAGCTTTAAGACTTCCGTCTCTGTTCTTGTCACAGTAATGCAGTTTATGGCAGAAGCTGTTGAGTTTATACCGTCTGTAGCATTGACATACCAGTATAAAGACCCGGCCGAAGAAGGAGTGAACTGTACGGAGAAATTGTTGCCTGAACGAGTCATGTCAGCCTTATACTGGTCAATTTGTGAAGTGACAGTAATGGGTGTCGCCGAATACTCATAAAACACAGATGCAGTTACCGACGCAATATCAGAATGATTAATAGTTGCAGAAACTGTTACCGGATTTTTTACTTCAACATTTGAAACATCCGAACTTGCGCTTGTTATCTCAGGTGCTTGCGCAGCCTGAACCTTGCTTACCCAAGGTATTGCGGGAGGCATAAGGCCCAGTACCAGAGCTATTGCAAGCAGCATGGGCATTATCCGCTTTAGAATCGTGCTTTTAATAATTGTAATGTTATTCAAAATAAATTCCCCCTAAATAAAGTAAGTATATTGAAATTATATTATTAAATTTTGTTTAGACATTATAATAGTAAAACAATTCGATGAATATTATTAAAGTGTTATTTTTTTGTTATTTTTATGATAAGCTGCGGTTTCAAAGGCCAGCCGAGCCAGACCGTGAAAGCGGCTTTGACGCTCGTCTGGTGCCACACATTCTTCAAAACGCTCTGAAACAACCAGAAGCGAAAGAGCAGCAATGCTATGCCGCTTTGCATACTCATAAAGGGCATAGGTGGCATAATCTACAATACAAGACCTTTTACAGCATGGCTCAAGTTCCTGTGTTCCAAATCGGTCGTCGGTGTGTACCATATTTATCCTCACAGGAAGAGCGCATTGTCTTGCAGCGTTCGTTGCATTTTTTAATAGCAGCTCATCGCAATCTACTCCATCTGCCTGGGCATAAGCCCTGGAAACCACTATCAAGTCGCGAAGCAAAAGCGAGGTCTCCCTGGATACGCATTCTCCGGCATAAATAACAGTACGCACTCCATACAAAGATACCAGCTCATGTAGATAAACCACAAGAGAGGCCCCTCCATACCCTACCGCCTGAACAACAACAGGCACACCCCCATAGCTTCCCGAATACCCGGTCATACCCCTCTGTCTGGTATAAAGCTTTGCCTGTTCCAAATGGTGGGCGGTAAACATTTCAACCCTCATAGGGTCGTCTGTCAGTATGGCACATTGAGGCAAAGTAAAATCAGGCTCATCCAAAAACTTACCCATTTAGCCTTTCACTCCTTTTTTAGTAACCAGGAATGCCGCACACAGTGCTGTTATCGGAACTGTAAGAACAAGCCCTATGCTGCCAGATATACCCTGAATCAGCTCAACTCCCAGCAAATCCAGGTTAATAAAACGAATATATGGCAGCTTGTAAAGCACTATAATTATTAAGGTGTTCAGTGAGCTTCCAGCAAAGGCTAGGATTAACGTGTTTGACATTGTTCCTATGATATCCCTGCCAACATTCATTCCGCTTCTATAAAGCTCAGCAAGACTTAACCTGCGATCCACCGAGTACACTTCAAATACCGAAGAAGCTATGGACATGCCTACATCCATAACAGCTCCAAGCGAAGCAATAATTATCCCCGCAAATAACAACTCGGGAACACGGATACCAATTTCCTGAGAGAGATAAATCATTTCACTGGCATGCTGGGTGTGAAGCCCTGAAATATGAGCAATTCTTCCTGCTATCATACTGACTCCTCCCGCCGTTGCAACTCCAAGCACAATGCCGATTACAGCGGCCAAACTTTTTGCATTGACACCGCTTACCATTGAAATGGTCACAGCCGTGGTAAGAGCTGCAGTAATAATAGACGCAATAATTGGGCTTCTCCCTTCAGTAATCCTTGGAACCATGAAGAATACAATTATAACAACGGTAAATACAAGGGAAAGAATGGAGTATAATCCTTTTTTCCGCCCTATGATAATGAGTACAGCAAAAAACAAGGCAATCAGCCCGTAAACAAATCCCTCGCGATTGTAACCATACATTTCGGCCCGGATAGTCCCATTACTCTCTTTCCTCACACTAAAAAGCATATCCATGCCTTCTTCTGCATGGAAATTAAAAAACCGGCTCATACTGTTTTGTATTTGAAAAATCTTCCCTTTATACTCTCCGCCGGTTATCTCAACCTCCAGATACTGCCGCCCGATCAGCATTCCTGATATATAAGGATCTTGTGACAGTTCTTTGTCATTAACTGAAAGTATTCTACCATGAACAACATCGTAATTCTGATTGCGAGGGCTTCCCGAAAACAGTCCGGAGGTGCCAACTGCTGCAGCAGAAAGCAGTATGGCTATGAGAAGGACAAAAATGCGGCCTTCTCCCGGTATTAGCTTTCTTATAAATGATGAAATATTAATCAGCTCCTGTGTTCACAAATTAATTCTTATATGTAAAACTGATTCTGCTGCAAAAACCCATTTTCGGAAACTTCGATGAAATCACTAACACCTTGTCTTGCAATTCCTCACCCGCATCAATGTGACATCCTGTCACGTGATGCTCAAAATGCCATCCGTGGCATTTTGGCATCGGAATTA
>JAOACY010000033.1 GCA_026417615.1 Clostridia bacterium | reverse complement strand
TGGTTATTATGTAGCCTGCCAGCAATGTGACAAAAGCAAATGTAAACGTCTGATAAAGGCTGTTGTTAAGCTGCTTTGATTTGACAAATATGTTGTATGCCTCGTGTGCCATGTATGCCATGTATATCCACAGAGTAATAATTGAAAAGTACTTGAAAAGGTTTATCAGCTGCCCTCTTGTTGTGTATTTGGCTGATGCGTCCTTTGCCATATCATAAAGGTAAACAAACAGTATGCACAAGGAGCCCGCAATTATTGCTGAATACTTGAAGTAGAAAAGGTTCGGGTTGGTCCTTTCTCCCAAAAGGACGAAGGGCAGGAACTCTGCCGCAAAGAATACAAGAGAGCATAGGGCATAAACTATCCATCCGCCTGTTTCAAGGCCCTTAAGCTTGTTGCTGAAGCCGTATGCTATCATCAACACACCTTCAACCAGCCATCCCATGGCAAGCCATTTCACGCCAAACTGGAAGGGTATCATGAGGACTGCAAAGGTAAAGGATGTAAGGTAGAATAATACCCTTGCGAATTTTTCCGAGGACATTTTCTTTTCCACAAATTGTCCGAGTCCAAAGTATATGAGGCAGAACATCACTGCCAGCAGGCCCTTGAAGTCTTTGAGCCTTAAATCACCAAGGACAGTTGCTTTTGAAGCCTCAAACAATGAAAAAATGATTGTGCAGCTTATAGCGGTATTAAGGCCGAGGAAGATTGAGTCCACTGCCTTAAGGCCTGTTTTGTGCCTGAAGGGATAGGCCAGGATGACAACAAGGTACATGGAGAAGGTGAGGATGCTGTAAAGTATGGACGCACCCTCGTGAGGAACCAAGGAGATAAGGTAAATAAGGGTAGGTACGTTTAATATGAAGCTTATATAGTTTGCTATATCCCATTTCTTGAATAGTGAAATCGACATGGTCAAAAGGTTCAGTATGAAAAGATAGACCATTGCAATATAAATGGCATCCGCAGCCATTTCATGCGAGAAGGAGTAGCTGAAAAATGGAAGGAAGCCTCCTGCCAGAGCAAGGGAGCATATGGTTTTCGAATCATAAACAAGGGAAAACGTAAATGCCGCAGCAGTAACAAGAACTGAAAGGAGCAATGCTATTGGCATTTCAATTATGTGAAGCACAAAGTAACAGTTGAATATAGCCAGGTACAGTATGCCTATGCCTCCGCCCGTAAAGCCCAGAGCAACGGCGCTTTTCTCCTTCCGGCTGAATAATTCTCCGGCCGCAAGGAACAACCCTCCGATTACAAATGCAAATATACCTTTCAAGGCTGGCGACAAGAATTTATAGGAATACCCCAGGCCCGTTGCTATGCCAATAAGAATAAGCAGTATGCCTGCCTTGTTTATAAGGTTCAGACCGATTTTTACTTCTAAATTGTTCTGCCTGACCCTTTTTTGAATTTCCTCTTCGCTGATGTCCTTGGATTCAAGGCGGCTGTAACTTTCTGAAATCTCATCAAGCGCTTTCTGCTTTTCTGCAGCCTGATTCTGTATTTTGGCTTTTATCTTGCTTTGAAGCTCCAGGAAGAGTCTTTCTGCTTCTTTTATGAAGGCTTCCTTTTCATTGCCCAGCTCCCTTGAGGCAATCAGCTTCATATTGGCCAGCCTCTCCGCAGCGCTGTGTTCGAGAGCGATAAGACCATTATTGTACTTTTCAGACATATCCTGAAAATAGGCTTCCATTTTTTTCTTTGAAATTCTCAATATATTGAGCTTCTCGTCAAGAATCTGTTCCTTTAGAGCTGCCCTCAGGCTGTCATTTTCCTTCCTTGCCTGGTAATAATTCTTTTTTAATTCCTCGTTCAGCTTCTTGAAGTTTTCAAGCTCTTTCTGCAAGGAAATGTTCTGATTGACAAAATCACTGGCCTCAAACTCTCCCACTAGGCTGTCAAGCTCCTTCACCAGCCCTTTTTGAGCGTCAAGAAGCTTTCTGAAGCTTTGCTTCATTTCCACTTTACAAACACCTCCAGGAACAAATTATTTAAATAATAACATTTTTTATATAAAAATGCCAGTATTTATAATTTATTTGCTACCGGGATATAAAGAGGCTGATGTTGCGGATATGACAAATATGAAAAGTGGAAAACCATGGATTGGAACAAAAGCGAAGGAATAGAAATCTGCCCAAAGGACTAATACCTTCAGCCCCCGTCTCTGGCGGCTTTGACCCACAGCAGCCTTACGAGCCCCCAGCCCGCCAGAGCGTAAACAAGCATGGCTACTAAGGTGGCTGGGTCAAAAACAGAGCGTGAAACAAGGCCGCCGGTTACAAAGGGATTGAAAATGCCGGAAAAAGGCGCTGCGAAAATGTTTGTAACGGAGTATAAAAATGCAACGAAACCGCTTCTTGCATTTGCTCCAAGGAGCATGAAAATGAACCGGAGCGTAAGCAATACTTCTATTACTCCAAGCACATAGTAGATTGTGTTTCTGCTTTTTATAAACCACAAAGGAGCTTTGAAGGCTCTATCCATAGAAATTCTCCAAAAACTTAATATTTACATGTAGTATTCTCAATATGTCAGGATTTTATCCAGGTTTTAAGCAGCTAATGCAGAACCGTTTCGATGCTGATTTTACAGAAAAAGCCATTATTTGAATAAATGATTTATTCATCTTGTTTCAAGAAAAGCTATTTTGCAGAACAATCAATTTTATTTCTAAAGAAAAGAAAAAAACTGCTTGTAATATTATTCTACATGAATTATAATATAAACATGAAACCGGTTTTACATATTGCAGCTTGTTTCACAAAAGCTCCTGTGGTATATTTTACATAACAAACCCAAATGATAGGAATGACCATGACAAACAAAATTAGAACACCTAATCCAACTATATATGATATTGCTAAAGCAGCAGGAGTATCACCCGGCACTGTCTCAAGGACCTTGAACAACATAGGCTACATAAAGGATGAAACAAGGCAGAAGATCGAAAAGGCGATGAAGGATCTGAAGTATATTCCGAACAGGGCAGCCAGAACCTTGAAAACTAAAAAGACCGGTCTTGTTATGATGGCCATTCCCGACACCGACAACCCTTTCTACGTTGACATGGTCAAGGCTGTGCAGGATGTTGTCAAGTACAATGGCTACTCAATGATTTTATACTATACAGAGGGTAAGAAAAGTGACGAAATAAAGGTTCTTAAGATGCTGCACGAGCACTATGCGGACGGACTTATTCTAATAAATCTGAGCTTTTCAAAGGAGCATCTGAAGGAAATTGAACGAATTAATTGTCCCCTGGTGCTGAGCAGTATGTGTGTTTCCACCATTGGCGGCAGGGAGGAAGACCGGTTTGATTATGTGGGTGTAGACACAAGGAAAGGTATGTATCTTGCAGTTAAGCACCTTATTATGCAGGGGCACACGAGTATAGGTTATATAGGCGGCGTCAAGGAACTGGAGGTTTTCACGGAACGTTATGAGGGGTACTGCAGTGCTTTCATAGAAAGCGGCCTTAAAGTCAGAGAGGATCTGGTATTCTGGAAAAACTATTCTGAGACTACGGGTTACGAGGCAAGCAAATACTTCATTTCCATGAAGGAAAGGCCCACGGCTGTTTGTGCAGCAAATGACATGCTGGCTCTGGGGGCTCTGAGGGCTTTTGAGGATAGCGGAATCAAGGTGCCTGAGGATGTAGCCCTTGTAGGTATGGACAACATAGATACTGCATCAAGAGTAAAGCCAAAGCTTACCACAGTATCCATTGCCCAGTCAGAGATAGGCAGAACCGCGGCGGAATTGATATATAAAAGATTGAATGGTGATGAAAAGGGTCAGTCTAAAAAAATTATATTTGAACCCAGACTGATTGTAAGGGATAGCAGTATTATCTTCACCGGATAATTTTTTTTGTCTTATATAAAACCGGTTTTATAATTTTAAATATATAACATATTACGATAAATAACTTACATTGGTGTAAAAGCAATTGTTCAAAGGCATTTCAATCTATTTATCATATCAAGTCTATTTAAAAAGGGGGAATTTTTTAATGGAAAAGCTCAAATTTAGTTATTTCCAGCTTACATTCGGACAGGAGGAAGCATACCTCCAGCCTGAAAAGACCTATGAACGTCTCAAGAAATATGGCTATGATGCCATAGAAATCACTCCTCCCAAGGGGCGGTACGGTCTTGGTGTAAAAATCGACGGCTATGCTAAGACTCACAAAAGATTAAAGGATTATTACGGTCTGCAGGTTTCCTGCATCAACGAATGCTGGGGCGAAGCGTGGGACCCCTACTCTCCTGTTTACAAAACACTGACAGAGAAGAAAACAGCTGACCTGGCTGTTTCGGAAACAAAAACCTCAATTGACTTTGCCGCGGAGCTTGGAGCACCATTTGTTACAGCAGCGGTAGCTATCCACGGGCCAATAAACAGGGACAATGTCTCCGAATGTACTGCCATCGCTGTGGACGCCCTAAGGGAAATGTGCGACTATGCAAAAGCAAAGGGTGTAAAAATTGTTTTTGAAGCCACCAATCACCTGGAGATGGGTAAATATGTAAATACAGTGATGAATCACAAAAGGGTGATAGAGCTTACACAAAGAGACAATCTTGGAATACAGATAGACTGGTTCCATGCTAACTTTGAAGAATTAAATCCCTATGAAGCAATAATTGATGCCCAGCCGCTGCTTTGGCATATGCATTTCCGTGATTCAAATTCACTTACGCCGGGATACGGCACCGTAGATTTCAAGTCTGTAATCCGTGCGATGAAGAAAACAGGATATAATGGATACTGTACAATTGAAAGCGCTCCGATGATACCTGACTCAGAGACGGCTTGCAAGGACGGTATAGACTACCTCAAATTCCTTGAAAGAATAGCTGAGTATCAGTTAAGTGAAGAGTTTCCAAACGGATATAAAGTAACAATATAAAACCGGTTTAACAAATAAAGGAGGTTTAATTAAATGAGTACTTTTGGAGTAATTGTTTCAACGAGAGGTTTTTTTCCTGCAATACTCGCGCAGCAGGGCAGAAAGGAAATACTTGCCAAGCTTGAAAAAATGGGTCATGATGCCGTTATCCTGTCTGAAAGCGATACAATCTATGGAGCGGTAGAGACCTATGAGGATGCTAAGAAGTGTGCCAAGCTGTTCAGTGACAACAGGGAAAAAATAGACGGAATTATTGTAATTCTTCCTAATTTCGGAGATGAGGTTGGCGTTGTAAACGCAATAAGCATGGCAAAGCTGGATGTACCGGTATTGGTTCAGGCATGCGACGATGACCTCGATAAAATGGACATCTCCAATAGAAGGGATTCCTTCTGCGGAAAGCTGTCTGTATGCAATAACCTCTACCAGTACAATATAAAATTTACGGATACGACACTTCACACCTGCAGGATAGACAGTGAGGAGTTTACAAGGGATATTGAATTCTTTTCAAGTGTATGCAGAGTAGTAAAAGGCATGAAGACAGCCAGGGTAGGCGCAATTGGAGCAAGGCCCGGACCTTTCCAGACAGTGCGTTTTTCCGAAAAGCTTCTTCAGGCATCAGGAATCACAACCTGTGTAGTTGACCTCTCCGAAATTATTTTTGCAGCAAAAAGCATGGAAAACACAAAAGAGGTAATGGACAGGGTGGCTGAAATAAAGGCTTATGGGAAAATACCTGAATATATACCGGAAGAAAACATTATAAAGCAGGCAAAGCTTAGCCTAACAGTAGAAAAGTGGCTTAAGGACAACGAATGTCATGCAAGCGCAATTCAGTGCTGGAGCTCCATAGAAGAGAACTATGGATGCGCAACCTGCCTGTCTATGAGCATGATGGGAGAAAAGGGAATGCCAAGTGCCTGCGAAATGGATATAACAGGAGCTTTGAGTATGTATGCATTATACCTTGCTTCAGGTCAGCCTTCAGGATATCTTGACTGGAACAACAACTATCTTGAAGACAGAGACAAGTGTGTAAACATTCACTGCTCAAACTACCCAAAGAGCTTTATTGGAAAAGAATTTGAAATATCAAATCTTGATATATTGGGTAACACCCTTGGCGCGGAAAAATGCTTTGGAGCCTGCAAGGCCAATATAGCTGAAGGACCCATGACTTATGCAAAAATCACAACAGATGATACAAACGGGAAAATCAAGGTTTATGTGGGCGAGGGCGAGTTTACCAGTGACCCGATAAACACAATGGGCGGAGTTGCAGTATGTAAGGTGCCTGGCTTGCAAGACCTGATGAAATTCATATGTAAGAATGGTTTTGAGCATCACGTTGCCATGAATAGATCAAAGGTGGCAGCAGTGCTTGAAGAAGCTCTGGGTAAGTATCTTGGATGGGAAGTTTACAGACATAACGCTTAGGAGGTTTTTACATGGCGAGTTATTTGTTGGGAATCGATTATGGTACGGGCGGAGCTAAAGCCTGCATCATGAATGATGAGGCCGATGTGCTCAGCTATTCCTTCAGGGAGTATCCCATATATACAGAAAAGCCGGGATGGTCGGAGCATGACCCGAACCTGTACTGGTCTATTGCCTGTGAGCTCATAAGGGAATGCTTGCTGAAGTCCGGTATTAATCCGAAGGACATAAAGGGCATAGGCACATCCTCTGCGCTGCCGTCAATGGTTATGGTGGACAAAAACCACAACCCCATTAATTTTGCATACAACCTTATGGACCGAAGGGCTACAAAGCAAGTTCAATGGCTTAAGGACAACATAGGTGAGGAAAGAATATTTAAAATCTCAGGAAACAGGCTGGACGATCATCCTGCAATTGTCAATCTTATGTGGGAGAGGGACAACAGGCCTGAGGACTACAAGAGGATTTACAAGGCATTAACGATTGACGGCTATATAAGGCTGAAGCTGACAGGAAAAGCGACCATGAACTATTCTGCAGGTGCTTTCTATGCCGTTGCCTACAACCTGCTTACCAGGAAGTTCGATGAAAAGCTTATGGAAGAAATAGGCATTGATATGGGCCTTATACCTGATGCCTATGCCTGTGAGGAAATTATAGGCGAGGTTACTGAAGAAGCGGCAAGACAAACCGGTCTTGCTTGCGGAATACCTGTTGCTGCAGGGCAGGTTGACTGTAATGCAGGATGGGTGGGAGCTGGAGCTGTCGAAGAGGGAGATATTCAGATGAACCTGGGTACCTGCGGCAACTTCGGAATAATCCACAAAGATCCCACATTCCTTGAAAGTATGATAGCATGCGCATACACTACAGACTCAAGGAGCACGTATATAACCATACCTACCACTACCACAGGAGGACAGCTGCTAAGGTATATGAGAGATAACTTCTCTCCTGTGGAAATTGAAATGGAGAAGCTTGTGAATATGAGCTCCTACCAGCTTCTGGACATGGAAGCAGAGAAGATAAGGCCGGGGAGTGACGGATTAGTTGTTCTTCCATATCTTATGGGTGAGAGAACTCCAATATGGGATGTTTATGCCCGGGGAGTGATTTTCGGACTGTCTCTTTCACACACAAAGCCTCACCTTGTAAGGGCAATGATGGAGTCTGTGGCATATGCGCTGTATGATTCCTTCCGTCTTATAAAGGATACAGGAAGAAAAATCAACTATCCCATAGTGCTTAATGAAGGCGGGGCCAGAAGCAGAATTTGGAGGAGAATCATAACCGATGCCTTCAATATTCCGACGGTGCTGGTAAAGAGCAGAGTTGGAGCTCCTTACGGGGATGCAATTCTTGCTGGTGTAGCTACAGGGATTTTCAAAGATTTTTCTATTGCTAAGAAGAAAGTTGAATACGTAGAACGTATGGAGCCGGATAAATCAACTCATGAGCTTTATATGGATTACTTCAAGGTTTACAAGAGCCTTTACGAAAATGTCAAGTCAGATTTCAGAGCTTTAGCTGAATTAAGAAATAAATACCAATAAATATCACTGAAGGGGAGTAATAAAAATGGAACTATTAAAACACTTACAAAAGAGGGAAGCAGACGGAAAACCTATACGTGCAGGCCTTGTTGGATGCGGACAGATGGGTTCCGGACTTGTGCATGTTACACGCAGGATGCAGGGGCTTGAAACCTTTGCAATTTCAGATATAGATATAGAGCGTCCGAAAGCTGTTCTGAAAAGCCTTGGCATACCTGAAGAATGCATCCGTGTTACCAACAAACGCTCCGAGGCGGAGGATGTATTAAAGGCAGGAAAGTATCTTGTCACTGAAGATGCGTTGCTGCTGGCACAGCTGGATAACCTGGACGGAGTAATTGAAGCTACGGGTATTACTGAAATAGGTGCTAAGGTTGCATGGACTGGAATAACAAACGGTAAAAACATTGTCATGCTTAATGTTGAAACGGACGTTACTGTTGGTGTTATGCTTGACCGCCTGGCAAGAAAAACAGGCTGCGTTTACACTGTAGCTGCCGGAGACGAGCCTGCCGTGTGCAAAATGCTGTATGATTTCTCAAGGACCATGGGCTTTGAAGTAGTGTGCCTTGGAAAAGGAAAGAATAACCCAATCAACTACGATATAACTCCTGACATGTGCAGGGCGGAAGCTGAAAGCAAGGGAATGAACCCCAAGATGCTGGCTTCCTTTATAGATGGCACTAAAACAATGGTAGAGATGGCTGCAGTTTCTAATGCAACGGGATTATTGCCTGATGTTCCAGGTATGAACGGTCCTAAGGTTGAACTTGATGACCTTACAAAGGTATTTATTCCAAAGTCCGATGGAGGAATACTGAGCAAAAAAGGCTGCGTGGACTATTCAACCGGGAAAATAGCGCCTGGAGTCTTTGCCATAGTAGCAACTGATGAACCAAGGATAATAAGCGACATGAGGTTCGTGTCCATGGGCGACGGTCCTTACTTCCTGTTCTTCAGGCCTTACCACCTCTGTAATATCGAGACTCCTATCGCTCTTGCAGAAGCTGTTATATACGGAGAACCCACGGTAACTGCAAAAGCAATGCATTCTGAAGTTGTTTCAATGGCTAAGAGAGACCTGAAGGCCGGAGAACAGATAGGCGGAATAGGCAGTGCGGATATATTTAACAGAATATACACTTACGAAGAAGCCCGCGCAAAGAAGGGTATACCCATGGGTATAGCGCCAAACGGAAAAGTTATCCGCGATATCAAAAAAGGAGAAATGCTGACAGAGGATAACTTTGCTCCCGACAACTCCACTTTTGTATACAAGCTTAGAAAAATGCAGGATTCCATGTTTGAGAATGAAAGATAAAATGGAGGCTAATATGAGTAACAAGATGAAGGCGATGGTGCTTGATGCACCGATGCAATACTCGGTTAAGGAGGTTGATAAGCCCGCCTGCCCTGAAAGAGGACTGCTTGTCAGGGTTATAGCCTGTGGCTTGTGCGGCTCTGATTTGAGGACGCTAAAAAGCGGGCATAAGAATATCTCTCTCCCCTGGACTACCGGACATGAAGTGAGCGGAGAGGTTATGGAGGTGGGAACAGGATACAGAGGACAATGGAAGCTGGGTGACATACTTGCCATTGCTCCGGTAGTTTACTGCGGAACCTGTGAATTTTGTGTTGCGGGAAGATATGAGCTTTGCGACAATTCAAGAGAGCTTGCCCAGCACTGGAAAGGTGGGTTTGCCGAATATATGGCGCTGCCGGAGGAAGCACTTGCACTGGGAACCATTCAAAAGGTTCCCGAGGGTCTGGATCCAATTATAGCTGCAGTCGCAGAACCCGCATCCTCCTGTGTAAACGCCCAGGAAAAGGGGCAGGTGGGGCTTGGCGACACTGTGGTTATAATAGGAAGCGGTCCAATAGGCTGCATTCACATAAGCATAGCAAGGGCAAGAGGCGCTGAAAAAATTATTGTGGCAGATGTATCGGAAGACCGCCTCAAGCTTTGCGAGCCTTTCGGACCTGACCATACAATAGATGCCTCAAAAGTCAATCTGGTGGAAGAAGTCAGAAGGCTTACAAACGGCAAGGGTGCAGATGTTGTAATAACAGCCAACCCCGCGGGACAGACACAGGTACAGGCAGTAGAGATGGCAAAGAAAGGCGGCAGGATTCTTTTGTTTGGAGGTCTGCCTCATGACAACAGCAAGCCGGGCATTGACACAAACCTTATACATTACAGGGGACTGCACCTTATCGGTACAACAACCTTTGCACCTCGTCATCATTTAATGGCACTTTCAATGATGGCTTCCGGAAGAATTCCGGGGGAAAAGCTGGTCACACACGTACTTCCGCTTGAAAGCTTTGCTGAGGGCGTAGACCTGGCGGTATCTGGCAAAGCTTTGAAAGTAGTATATAAACCGTAATAAATGAGAAGAGGAGAACGTCATGGATAAAAAACAAATATTTGAGAATGCATGCCAAATGTGGGATATAAATGCAAAAGCCTTAAAGTCTCTAGCGCAGATTGTTAACCCCGATGAATACGCTGCAGTATTTGAAGCTATTTTAAACTGCAAAGGCAAGGTGGCAACAATGGGAATGGGAACATCCGGTGTTGCAGCCCGCAAGATAGCACATATGCTGTGCGTTGCAAACATTCCTTCATTCTTTGTTTCAGCAGGAGACGCAGCCCACGGAGCCTTTGGCGCGGTTCAGCCCGGAGACCTGATAATAGCGCTTTCGAAAGGCGGAAACACAGAGGAACTGGTCAATCTGCTGGAATCAATCAAGGAAAAGGGTGTCAGCCTGATAGCCATCACGGAAAAGAGAGATTCAAAGCTGGCGACAGCTGCAGATATCTGCATGAGCATTGTTGTGGAAAAGGAATCAGATCATCGCCATATGCTCCCTACGGCCAGCATTATAGCTATCATTTCAGTGTTTGATGCAATTTGTGATGAACTCACACGCTGTCCCCAGTTTACAGACAGGGCTTTCTACTACAATCACAATCACGGAGCGGTAGGCGCCAAGCTTAAGCAGGAACTGCACAAATAAGCTGACGTACAAAAACGGTTCAGGAATGATTCTAAAAAGGTGTCATTCTTGAACCGCCTTTTTTTGTTGCTCCATTTTTTGCGTTAAATTTTTTTGTAAAAAAACCACATATATTATTCATTACCTGTAAAGCTGAGGAGGCGTGCTCCTCTCTGACTCTGGGGAGAAAGACAGTCAAAGCCAGGAGCCTCACGAAGCTGGAAATTAAAAAAAGCACATGATAGCTGCTTAGCGTCTGACCCAGGAAAAAAGGAAGAGAAAGGTTATGAAAAAATGATCTTGAATACTGCATGAATGCTCCCCCGCAAATATATGCAAAAGCTACTCCAAACACCGATGTGACAAGTGAGTAGACTGCAACGTAGATGGAGCGGTTCTTCTCCGGAGCCAGCCAGACCGACTGGTTCAATGCGGCCATTTCGTAGCCGGGCCAGCATAAGCCTGCGAGTATATTAATAAGCAAAACAATCCAGATATTTTCAGTTGTTGCGAAAAGCCACAAAATAGGAAGGATACATATAACGGAACAGCAAAGCTTGATAACCGGTTTGTTGCCATACAAATCAGCCAGCCGCCCCCAACGCCGGATAAAAAGTATGGTTGTAATATTTCCACCAACCTGGGCAAAAAGAGCCAAGGTCAAATAACTCATTTTCAGATGCTCAATCATATAAACGTTGAAAAATGGTGCGGCAAAATTGACACCAAAGCACCAAACTGTGACAAATGTTATATAACGCATATAATTCCGATTTGTGAAGGGTTCAAAGAACAATTTCAGCAAGGGTGTTTTTTCCTTGGGCAATTCCATCACAGGATTCTTAATGAATATAAAACAAAAAATATCGGCTGCGCCAAAAAGAGCTGCAACAGTAAAGATTACGGCAAAGCCGTTGAAACCGTGAACACGGTCAACCACATAACTTACAATTGGAGCTGTGACGGCCGCGGCAATTGTGCTAATCATGGTTCTGTTGCTAAAGAATCTGCCTTTGATTTCCATGGGAACCAGTGCTCCCATCCAGGACCAGAAAGCAGTCGTGGCAACTGAGTTTGCAATAGCTGAGATGGTAATGAGCAGAGTAATAGACCATATTCTTACTGATTGATGAACAGCCGGTACCAGCAACGGAATTAAGGCAACTGGAATCCATAAAAAACGGTGAACAAAGCCGGCGGCCAGAAAGAGAAGTTTTCTTTTTCCGGTACTCTCAAGGAAGTAGGACCCTAATATTTGCGCGAGGGCTCCAAGTACAGGAAGCGCCATTACAATTCCATAAACCAGGTCTCCGGCCCCCAGGGAGCGCATAAAACCAGTAAAAAGCGGTGATCCCACCGGAGCGCCGAATACAGTAAAGAACACCATTCCGAAAGTTATTGCCAGTATGTTTATATTTAAACTTCTTCTAAGTTCACTGCCTGAAATACGCTGCTGACTGCTCATGTTTTCTCCAATGTTTTTAACTGATTAAATGTATTATATCACAGCGGGCCTTATGACCGCAACCAAAGCAGTCAGATGTCCGCAATAAGACATAATTCTGACCTTTACTCTTTACATTTCCTGAACTCAGTTGGAGTCGAACCAAAGTACTTCTGGAACACTTCGCTGAAATATCTGGGATTGGGGTATCCTACCATCTCGGCAACCTTGAGGGCTTTCAAATCTGTATTAATCAGCAGGTCTTTGGCCTTGTCCATTCTTACCTTGGTTAAATAATCTATAAAGTTCTCTCCTGTTTCAGTTTTGAACAGCTGGCTCAAATAGTTGGGGTTGAGGTAGTATTTGTTTGCCATGTCATTAAGGCTGATATCTGTGTAGTAATAATTGTTTATAAACTCCCTGATTTCATCAATAACCTTTTTGCCATGGCTTTTTGTGAGGTTTTCCAGGTAACTGCAAATGCCAAGTATGCATTCTTTCAGCCACATGTACAATGAATCAAGGGTTGAGTACTGGACCAGCCATTTTTCTGAAAAAATATCTTCCCTGAATATTTTATCCCAGCTTCCTCCAGATTCTTTGACAGTTCGGCTGAAGAGCAGCATCAGATCAATATAAAGAAGCTTAATATTGCTGTATGTGAGGTTTTGTTTTTTTATGTCATTGAAAATTTTACCCACAATTTCCTGGGCTTTTTTGTGGTTCCCTTCCTTGATGTAGTTTATAAGAAGCAGCTTGCTCTCTTCATGAAGGAAAAAGTCTATACGGCTGCTGTCCGGCAACTGGTCAAAGCTTATAACCTTGTTTTCACCCATAGTGATTTTCTGAATTGCAGCAGTAAAGGATTCAATATAAGAGTCAGGCACATTCCTGATTGAATCATAGCTTTTCCCGATACCTAAGGAAACCGAAAGCTTTAAATATTTATTAATGGAGTAAACTATACTGCCGCAGGCGGCGTGAAGGTCAAACCCCTCCGCTGCCGTCAGGGCTTTGTCGTGGTTTATTATTACGGCTACCTGATTGTCTTCTTTAAGATGTTCAAAGGTCACAACTAAGCCTGCGGGGGATAATAATTCTTCCAGAATATTTCTTACAGCAAATTTCGCCAGGGAAATATCTTCCCTTGTACTGGAGAAGAAAGAATTATCCATAGGGAGTATTATTAAGTTTAGAACTGTATAAAGCCTTTTATCGAAGACTATGCCAAGTATCTCAAGGTTATTTGTTATATGCTTCACATCAAAATCGTTGACATGAGCTGTCAAATCATTAAGATACTTGTTTTTCAAATAGTCTGTGCCGTTTCTGGCTTGTGACTTAAGAGCGGCAAGCTCCGTATCCCTACTGCTTTCTGTTTCGAGAGTGCTTTCAAGCTGGGTTAATATGGCTTTCAGCTGTTCATTTTCCACAGGCTTAAGCAAATATTCATTGGCTCCGAGGCAGAGAGCCTTTCTTGCATATTCAAAATCCTGATATCCGCTAACGATTACAAACTTCAGTCGCGAATTAATTTTCCTTGCCATTTCTATAAACTGAAGACCATCTGTTTCAGGCATGCGAATGTCGGTGACGACTATATTTGGACGGTATTCTTTAACCATCTCAAGGCCTTCGGATGCATCTTGGGCCGTACCTACCACCTTGACATGGGGAAGCAGCCGCTCGATTTTTGTCTTAATACCTTTTCTGATTATTTCTTCATCATCTACGACCAGTATTTTCAGTTCCATACCATATTCCCCCTATAAATGAACATCTTCAGGAATTGTCACAGTAACCCTTGTGCCAACATTCAGCTTGCTGTCAATAGTAATACCATATTTTTCACCAAAATACAAACGAATTCTGGCATTTACATTCTTAAGCCCAATACTTCTTCTATCCGTATCATCGAGCTCTGCATGGACAATTTCATCATCTATTGATTCCATGAGAATGTGCAGCTGCTTTTCATCCATTCCCATACCCGTGTCCTCAACATACAGCTTTATTTGATCATGTGATTTTTTGGCCGATATGGTTATAAGACATTTCTCCTTCTTGCTCTCAACACCGTGCAAAAGAGCGTTTTCTACCAAAGGCTGAAGCACCAGCTTGATAATTTTATTCTTCAACAAGGAGGGTTCAATGTCATAAACAACATCAAACCTATCCTGAAAACGGATCTTCTGTATATTTATATAGTCTTTCACATGTTCTATTTCACTGGACAGGGGAACTATTTCCTTGCCTCTGTTTATACTGTACCTGAACATTCTGGACAGAGACCTGCAGACTGTAGAAATAACATCAATCCCTTCCTGTTCTGCAATAATATCAACAATTTGCAGTGTATTATAAAGAAAATGAGGATTTATCTGGGCTTGCAAAGCATTAAGCTCTGCCTCCTTTTTTAAGATCCTGGTTTCGTAAACAGTCTGAATAAGGCTGTTTATCCTGGTTATCATGTTATTGAAGCTAAGGCTTAAAGCGCCTATTTCATCCTTGCTCTTAACGGGAATATTTATGTCAAACTGACCGGACTCGGCTCTTTTCATAAGCTGTCGAAGAGTAGAAATAGGTTTGGTGATGTTTCTGCTCAGGACAACAGCTATAAAAAAAGACAGAAGTATACACAAGGTTACAAATAAAACTATGATGTATGCCAGATTTCTTATGTTTTTATATAATATATTGACAGGTATGATGCTAATTACGGTCCAATTTGTAAGCCGGGACGTATTATATGTGATAAGGGCCGGACTGTTGTTTACTTCCGTAATAAAGCTTCCATTCCTGCTTTTAAGTATTCTGCTTATATAATTGCTTCTGAATTGATTTGAAATGTGCTCCTCCCTGGTATGATATATAATGGTTTTATTATTGTCAACAATGACAAATTCCTGGTATTTTTGTGTGTTGAGCTTGTCCCATATCTTTTTTATGGCATCGGTATTAACGTCAATCAAAATATTTCCAAGAGACTTACGTGTGTCAATAGGGCTTATTTCCCGGATAAGGGAAAAGACAACCTTCTTTTGGCCCGAAGAAAGAACCTGATCCTGAATATGTGTTGGAAGAAGAAGCTTTTTGATATTAAGGGATCTCATAACTTCATACCAGCGGGTGCTTGTGAAGGTATAATCAAGACGTATGCTGTTGTTTGCACCGTTATAGGAATATACCTCGCCGTTGTAGCTGAATACGAAGAAGCCCTCTATATTTGTCCTGAAGTTTATCAGACTGTTGATTTTGTTGTTCATAGTTTCTTCATCCCTGATTATTTCTGCATAAGGCCTGTTTTTATCCTTGGCTAGTATCCTGTGAACCTCTTCGTCGGAAATAAGTATAGAGGCCATTCGATCAAGTTCATAAACTGTATTGTCGATGTTGTCATTCACCTGCTGCAGAACTTCGGAAATATACCTCGCAACCTCAGATTTTACTGATGCCGCAGATATATTATAGGCTATGAGTCCCACGGTTGAAAGGGGGAAGAAAATCAGAACAAAATAAGTGATTATAAGTTTCTTCTGCAGGCTCATATTCCCAAAGAGCTTGAATATAGTTGAGAACAGCTTCATTTTTCTCCTCTTCCCCAAGTGCGGAATAGTATCTTGACCTATTATAATTCTACAATAATTTTATAAATCCTTTCAAACAAAAAACTATATTTTTGGTTTTACAGTAATATTTATCCACTAGTTTATAGCATAGGCAATATATGATATAATTTTTGTTGTTCTTTGATGACATTGAAAAATGTGGGGGGGGTAACAGCGGTGAGCTTAAAGAAGAGCATTCATTTCGAAATAGTTGCCATAATATGCTTGTGCATTGTCATTTCTAGTATTATTTTTGCTGTCATTTTAAAAAATAAAAGCAGCAATAAAGAGAGCGCTGACCAGCCCATGCCCACAAAGTCCATTATTCAGGAGGAAGAATATGTGTGGGTTTCATGTATTGCCAACCAGTCAATGTTTGTGAATCATGACCACAAGGCTTTGAAGCAGTTTGGAAGGGATATGGGTGTCAGGGTGACTATAGAGGGGCCGGATGAATACGATATAAATGCCCAGGCTGAAGCAATCAGGAGAGTAATTAAGAGAAGACCGGCAGGCCTTATGGTTCTTGGTATGGAACGGGGACTTATAAAAGCAGTGAATGAGGCTGTGGATGCAGGCATCCCCACAATTACCGTTGATGCGGATCTTGTTGAAAGCAAAAGGATGGCGCATGTAGGTTCAAACTGGTTCAATATTGGTGTCCGTCAGGCTGAAGCTATGGTAAAGCTGATAGGAGGCAAGGGTAAGGTTGCCGCCATGGGAATAGGAGGGGCTGATAACATGCAGCAGGGCTTTGACGGGTTCAAGAGTGTTTTGAAGAATTACCCGGATATAGTTTATCTTGGGGAATATGATGATATGGCCAGTGTAGAAGAATCACAAAGGTTAACAGAAGAAATACTGAAGAAGCACCCCGATGTAGCGGGAATTGCAGGCTTTGATGTAAACAGCGGCCCGGGCATAGGCCTTGCTGTCAAACAAGCCAAGAAAGAAGGAATAGTGAAGGTTACATGTATTGATATAGAGCCTGTACACCTGAGACTATGCAAAGAAGGCGTAATACAGAAACTCATAGGTCAGAAGAGGGAGCTTTTCACATATTATGGAGCACGGCTGCTGTATGATTTCAATCATGCAACAATATCCCTTTCAAAGGATGATAAGAAGAATGGGATTACACCTATACCATTTATAATAGATACAGGCCTCATAGAGGTTGATCAGTCAAATGTAGATTCTTTCCTTGATTAATGAAAGCATAGAGAGGAAAACAATGATTAAGAAGTCCTTGACAAAGATCATTTTGATTATCGTTGCAGCTTCGATTGTTACTCTTGGTGTAATTAAGCTTGCGGCTTTAGGCAGCGCGGCAATAAATGCTTTGAACAGCGAGCAAAATGAAACCAATAAAAAAGACTCTGTAACAATTAATTTTATTCACTGGAGCAATTTTCCCAGGGAAATATTCACATCCTTCAGCCAGAAATATCCCAATATCAAGGTGGAGTTCGAGCAGTACGGGAGGCAGCATTATCCTGAGGTGCAGAGAGCCAGGATGTCCTCTGGCGAAAACGTGGATATAATGGCGGTAATGGAAAATGATTATGAGAGCTTTGTGAAGAACGGATACCTTGTAAACCTGACAGATAAGGACTATATCAACAATTACAGGCTAAGGGCCTTAGAGGACATAGCCGAGCTGAGGCAGGATAAAAAGGTTTTTGCAGTTCCTTATAAAAGCTGGGTTTTGGGGATATGGTACAATAAGATTTTTTTTAACAGGTATGGAATTGAGATACCCAATAACTACAATGAATTTCTTGAAGCCTGCAGAATACTTAAGGCAAACGGTGTCAACCCCATGGTTTTGGGCTGCAGGGACGAATGGGTCAGCAGCTATATCTATTATATAAGGATTTGGAATTCTGCCGGATATGACCGTAATTGGTTCAGGAAGCTTAATTCGGGTGAGATAACCTGGATGCACCCATCCATTGTACAATCTTTTGAAGATGTGGAAAGCTTTATTAAGAAGGGATACATATTGAAAGATTCAATAAACTTGAGTTATCATCAGGCCTTTAATGAGTTTATAAAGGGAAGGGCTGCCATGTGCCTGGCCGGTGACTGGTCCATGGATATGATTGAGCCGGGAATTGAAAAAGCCATAGAGCTTGGCATGTTTCCCATACCGTATAATGATGAGGGTCTGGCAAAAATGGTGCCGGGGACTAACGCCGGATTTCTTATGGGAATTTTCTCCGGGTCACACAAAAAGGATGAGGCCGATCTGCTGCTGGATTACCTTAGTCAGCCTGAAGTGGCTCAGGTTTATGTTGACGAGACCAAATCAAGCTCAAATATTTTAGAGGTTGATTATAAAAAGCTGAAGTATAATCAATCCTGGGAGCAGCTGAGAATGAGCGAGTATATAACACCTTTAACTGTCATCCTTCCACGTAATGTACAGAACAGACTGAACAAATCTGCAAAGGAGCTCCTGATAGGAAGCAAAACTGCAAGGCAGATTCTCCAGGAGCTTGACGATATACAATGAGTATAATCAGCATTAAATTTCAAAACATAATATCAAAAAATGAAAAAACCTAAAAAAAACTGACCTGTTATTCTAAGTTTACCCTCATTAAAGTAAAAGAGAAGCGTTGCTATAATCATATCAAAAGCAACGCTTTTTAAAATTCATTACAAGGGGGAACCAAAGAATGAAAAGGTATTTAGCACTCGCAGTAGCCCTGATTATGGTTGTAACCATTTTCGCAGGCTGCGGATCGACAAAGGCACCCGACAAGGCTGCTGAAAGCAAGAGTGAAACCACTGCTGCAAAGACTGACGCAAAGAAGGAAATCACAATCGCATTTTTGTTCCAGGATCTTGAAACTGAGTTCTGGGTAGCGGGACACAAAGCTATCACTGAAACTCTCAAAGCAAAAGGCATCAAGGTTATCGAGCGTAATGCAAATGAAGATGCAAACAAGCAGCTTGAGCAGGCCAAGGACGTTATAGCACAAAAGGTTGACGGTATTATAATAATACCTCAGGACGGCGAAAGTGCAGTTGCAATTTCCAAGGTATGCAATGAAGCTGGTGTTCCCATCGGCGTGTTCAACAGACCTCCCTCAAACAAGGATGCAAAATCTCTCGTAGTTGTTGCCAACAATGAGAAAATAGCTGAACAGGCAGTAGGATATATGGCTGAAGAAGCTAAAAAGCTCAATAAGAAAATGAAACCTCTTATAATGGTGGGAGACCTTGGAGACCCCAACGCAGTTGGACGTAAGAAAGGCTTCTACAATGTAATAGAAAAGAATCCTGACCTTTTCGAAAAGCCAATAGAAGTTCCTACAAAGTGGGATGCTCCCACTGCACTTGCAAACCTGAAGAGTGCTATGCAGGCAAATCCTAATGTAGACTTCATATTTACATCCTCCGACTTCCTCTACCCACAGATCAAATCAGTTCTTGAGCCTATGGGAAAATGGAAGAAGATTGGCGAACCAGGACACGTAATGCTGGCAGGTCTTGACGGAGACTCAACTGCAGGTCGTTTGATGGATGAAGGTTATGTAGATGCAACCGGTGTTCAGGACCTTTATTATGAAGCACAGGCTCTTTTAGATGCAATGCTGGATGCTATTTCAAAAGGCGACAAGACTCCTAATCAATGGATTGATGACCCTGGGTTTGCATTGACACAAGCCAACATGAAAGACAGAAGGCTTGACATGTGGGGCAACAAGCTCCGTAAGGACAAAGGCGAAATTAAATAAGGCAGTTTGATTGGGCATGTTTAAATGGAGGGGGAGGCTTACAAACTTCCCCTTCAACAATGTTTGGGGACACACCTCTGCTTCGAGGCCATGCTTATTGAGATAAGTTCTAAACTTTAAATACGCTATTCCTGGTATTTTGCAACTATATCAAGATGATAAGTTGAGTAGATTAAATGGAAAAAGTTATTTGGGAAACGTCATTTCACTTATAACGACGAAAAATAAGACTTAGGTCTAGTTAAATAGATATGGAGGAGAGATAACGTGAGCGCACGTAAAAATCCTATGGACACAAAGCTTCAAGAAAATCCCGAAAAAAGAATGTTCCGCATACCGGATTTGAGACAGGGTATAAAGCGCATAATGGTTTCCGAATACTTTGTGCTTTATCTGAGCATTCTTTGGTTTATTGTCATGCTTCCTGTAATACCGAACATAGCATCCTCACGTAACCTTAACAATATTTTTGACTTCATTTGGCCGCTGCTGGCCGTTTGCGTGGGCCAAACCCTTGTGCTTCTTATTGCGGGAATAGATTTATCCCAGATATCTGTAATAGGAATGACAAGTGTTATCGGAGCGCTATTCATGTCCAACAGGATTGACCCCAATGTGTTGTCGGATTCACCCTTGTGGGGAACGGTAATATCTGAAAACGGCGGCATTATGGCAAACAGTATGTGGGCTGTTCCCGTTGGAATACTTATGATGCTGCTGGTAGGTTCACTCATCGGACTGATAAACGGCTATTTTATCGCCAAGCTTAAAATGCCCCCTTTCATGGTTACGCTTGTAACACAGCTGTTTGTTTACAACCTGGCAATATTCCTTACAAAATCAAACAACATAATCGGTATTCCAAAAGCCTTTACTGAAATAGGAAAAGGGAAGATTGGATTCATTCCTGTTGCAATGATAATAACTATTGTTTTGTGTGTACTGAGTCAGCTGCTCCTTAGCAAGACAGTCCTCGGAAAATGGATTTATGCTGTAGGGTCAAATGTAAAAGCCTCTGTCGTATCAGGTGTTCCCAGAGACGGCGTTATAATGTTTGTATATGCATTCAGCGGTTTCTGCGCAGCATTTGCTTCCGTAATTTATTCCGGAAGGCTGGAAATGGGAAGGCCTACACTTGGGCAGACACTTCTTATGGATATAGTTGGTGCCACAATAATAGGAGGAACCAGTATGTTCGGAGGAAAAGGAAAGGTTCTGTGGACCTTCTTCGGCGTGCTTTTCTTTGTTCTTTTGACAAATGTGTTGAATCTTTTCAACCTGGATACTTTCACTATAAACATTGTAAAAGGTTTAATCATACTTTTGGCAGCTTTGTTTGATGTAATAAGGACGAAGATACAGGCCAACGATACCAAAGTGGAGAAGGCAGGTGCATAATATGAGCGAATATATTTTGCAGTTAAAAAACATAAGCAAATACTTTTTTGGTGTTCCTGCCCTCAAGAATATTAACCTTGAGCTCAGAAAGGGTAAAATGCTGGGTTTGATAGGCGAAAACGGCGCAGGAAAATCAACCATGATGAATATAATAGGTGGTGTTATCAAGGCTGATGAAGGAAGCATGGTGCTAAAGGGTGAGGAATATCAGCCTGACGGCCCAGGCGAAGCCACTGATGCGGGGATTACCTTTATTCATCAGGAGCTTAACCTTTTTACAAACCTGAGCATTGAAGAAAATATTTATATAAGCAGTTTTCCGACCATAGGGCGTCTTCCTGTTATATCAAAAGGTGCTATAAGAACAAAAACAAGAGAGCTTCTGGATTCCATAGATCTAAAGCTGTCCCCGGATATCCTGGTGGAGAAGCTCTCGCCGGGAGAACGTCAGCTGGTGGAAATCGCGAAGGCATTGAGCAGCAAGCCTGATATTATAATATTTGACGAACCTACCACTTCTCTGACAGCCCGTGAGACTAAGAAGCTCTTCGAGCTTATAAATAAGCTGAGGGATCAGGGAATTTCAATGATTTATATATCTCATATTCTGGATGATGTTCTTAATCTGGTGGATGATATTGTTGTGCTGAAAGACGGAGAGGTAACAGATAAGGGAGCTAAGCAGGATTTCTCAATTCAAAGGATGGTGTCCTCAATGGTTGGAAGAGATCTGGAGCAAATGTATCCTGAACGCACTTCGAAGCCTTCAAACGAAGTTGTGCTGGAGGTAAGTAACCTGTCCCAGTCCGGAACGATCCATGATGTCAGCTTTAAGCTTCACAAGGGTGAAATTCTTGGGGTGTTTGGCCTTATGGGTTCGGGAAGAACTGAAATGGCAAGGATAATATTCGGACTGGACCCGTATGAAAGCGGTGAGATTGCTGTAGATGGCAAAAAGATAACAAAATCCTCACCACAGAACAGTATCAGGAACAGAATTGCATTTGTTACTGAAAACAGACGTGAAGAGGGCCTTTTGATGCATTCAACGATTTTAGACAATATTCAGCTGGTTTCTCTTAGGGAATATGCAAAAACAATCTTAAAGATAGTTGATTCAAAAAAAGTTACAGAGTCAATTAAAGATGTTGTGAAGATGCTTAAAGTTAAATCAGGGCCGGTGGAGAAAACAGCCCCAAAGAGCCTGAGCGGAGGAAATCAGCAGAAGGTGGTTATAGGGAAATGGGTAATGGCCAAACCTAAAATATTCATGGTTGATGAGCCTACACGTGGTATTGATGTAGGTGCCAAGTATGAAGTATATACCATACTGAACCAGTTTGCGTCAGAGGGCTCGGGAGTTTTAATCATATCCTCGGAGATAGAAGAGCTTATAGGTGTGTGTGACAGAATCCTTGTAATGAGCAAGGGCGAGATTGTCGGAGAGTTTTCGGCCAGCGAATTTGATAAGGAAAGAATAGTAGGTTCTGCATTCAGGCAGAATGTCAGGTGTTGAAACCTGATAAAGTTTCAGGCTATAACTAATCAAGCGAAAAGGAGTAAATGTATATGTCAAAAACAGCAATCAAGTTTAAACTGGCTATACTGAAAAACACACCATTCATACTGTTTGTTTGTATATTTATTATTTTTGGTATTCTATCCCCAAAGTTTTTTCAGTATGAAAATTTTGAAAACATTGCAACAAGTGCTTCCTATATTGGAATTGTAACCGTGGGCATGACCTTTGTGCTTCTGACCGCAGGAATTGACCTTTCGGTAGGTTCAAATATGTTCCTTTCGGCATCGATTGCAGGTCTCCTTATACGAGATTTGAATGCGCCCATATGGCTGGCGTTGCTGTGTGCAGTGCTGGTAGGCACACTATACGGCGGAATAAATGCCTTCTTTATTGTTAAGCTTAGAATCCTCCCATTCCTTGTAACCTTAAGTACATTGGTTGCGGGAAGAGGTTTGGGACTTCTTATAACAAAGTCACAGGGCGTCACGCTTCCAGAGAGTATTTCAAACTGGGGAGCAGTAAGAGTTGTGGGACTGCCAGTGCCAATTATCATATATGCAGTAATAGCCCTTATAGCTCACCTTTTCTTGAAATTCTTCCCCATGGGGCGTCAGATATATGCTATCGGTAACGACCCTGAGGCTGCTAAGAAGGCTGGCTTGAATACAGACAGGAGCATTGCTTTTGTTTATATTATCAGCGGATTGCTTGCTGCAATTGCCGGGATAGTTTCAGTTTCACAGATGGGAATTGTAAACGCGGGTTTTGGCGACGGTGATGAATTCGATGCCATAGCTGCTGCTGTTCTCGGCGGAACAAGCCTTTTTGGAGGCATCGGCACAATATTCCCCGGAGCTGTCATCGGCACCATCCTTATACAGATGGTTCAGGCGGGATTGGTATACACCCAGGTGGATATGTACATCCAGCCCCTTATCCAGGCGGCGGTAATATTTGTGGCAGTATTCCTGGACAGCATAAGGAGCAGGGAGATTTCAAAGATTGAAAAAAGACATATAAGAGTTGAAAATTAGGCATAAGTCTCAAAAAGAGACGATTTTTAAATAGTTCTTGGAGAAGCGATTTAAAAATCGTCTCTTTTTAACGTTCCTTTAATAAAAATATTTTCAAAATATAATTAATAAATTAAAAACATTACACTAAATAAAGAATAAAACACAATAAAACTACATTACAAAACGCTAACATAACAGAATATTAGCAATATAATTAATTGGACAACTTATTTATATTAATAATTAATTTTCATTTTTACATATTGATTATTAAAAATGAAAAGTATATAATGGATATATACTTAATCAACGTCAAATCTACCAAGTTAGTAAAATTTATCTGGAAAGGGGTTAAAATTATGAAATCGTACAAGAATAAGCAGATTCTTGTTGCTGCGGACGTGGCGGGTTTTCATCTGAAGGAGGCTGTAGTTGAGCACCTGAAGAAAAAAGGCTGGGAAGTAACTGATATTGGAGTGAAAGACACTATTGGCGAAGGTGTTGAAATTTTCCACCGCATGGCAATACGCGCAGCGTCAATGGTCAGCGAGGGAGAGTTTGACAGAGCCATTTTGTTCTGCGGCACCGGTATGGGTGTTCATCTCGCAGCCAACAAGGTTCCCCGTGTTCAGGCTGCGGTCGTGGAAAGCGTGCCTGCGGCACTGCGCGCTATAACAGGCAACGGTGTAAATGTTATGTGTATGGGCGGGTATTATGTCGCCCCTCAGATGGGAATTGAAATTGCTGAGGCCTTCTTAAATAACGAGCTTGGTTCGGGCTATGAGTGGTGGGATACATTCTATGAATATCACAAGTTTGCTCATGATGAAATTGATAATTTTAATTATGAAGAATATAAGAAAAATGGCTTTAAATTTGCAAATCAGGATACTCCCCGCTATGATTGGGACGGCATAAACAGAAAAAAACCGGCGAAGGTGGAGTTGTGATTTAATAAAATGAGGGGTCAAAATGAATAATAACAAGTTATGGAACAGTGTGACAAACACATTAACAATTGAATCCCAATCAATAGCAAATCTTATTAATTCAGTATCAAAAGAAGCGGTTTTGGATGCAATCAAACTAATAGGGGATTGCAAGGGAAGGATTGTAATTGCCGGGTGCGGAACCTCCGGAGCGGCTGCAAAAAAAATTGCACATTCGCTATGCTGCATTGAAAGGCCTGCAGCCTTTCTGAGCCCTTCCGACGCAGTCCATGGAGCTCTGGGAATGCTGCAGAAGGATGATGTATTCATATTGATTTCAAAAGGCGGGAATACAAGGGAAATACTTAGTATGATACCTGCTTGTAAAACAAAAGATGCAAAGCTTATTGGAGTCACCGAAAATCCTGATTCCATTCTGGCAAGGGAATCAGATCTTCTACTAAAAATCAAGGTGGAAAAAGAGCCTTGCCCCTTCAATATGCTGGCAACTGCAAGCACTATGGCTGTTATAGCAGTATTTGACGCCATATGTATAGCGCTTATGCATTATACCAACTACACAAGAGAACAATTCGGAGTGATTCATCCTGGCGGAGCGGTAGGAGACAGATTACTTAGCGGAGAAAAGTGAGGTTTATTCAATGAGAACAATGAAAGCTGCGGTTTTTGAAGGAATTGAAAAAATGGTGGTGCGTGAGCTGCCCATTCCAGAAGTGGAAGAGGGCGGTATGCTGGTCAAGGTTGAAGCTTGCTGTATCTGCGGCGGAGACATGAGAAATTTCCACTCAGGTTTAAGATATGGTGTTGAAAAGCAGATTATGGGACATGAAATTGCAGGAGTGGTAGAAGAGGTCGGCAAGGGCATAACCCGATTCAAACCCGGAGACAAGGTTGCAATTGCTCCTGATGTAAGCTGCGGGGAATGCTATTACTGCAAGAGGGGTCTGGTAAACCTCTGTATGAACCATAAAATGCTCGGCACAAACTGGGCTGGAGGATTTGCTCAATACATATATCTGCCTCCCGTTGTAATGCGGCGTGGTTTCGTAGAACATGTACCGGAACACTTGAGCTTCCAGGAAGCAGCCATGGCTGAGCCTGCATCATCCGTAATAGCATGTCAGGAATACAACAATGTAAGCCTTGGAGATACTGTAGTTATAATCGGAGACGGACCAATTGGCTGTATGCATATTGAGGTTGCTAAAGCAAGAGGTGCGTCTAAAATAATCATGGTAGGACTTACAAGACTTGATTCAGTGCCCCAGTTCAACCCTGACCATATAATAAACTCAGCAACTCAAAATCCGGTTGAAGAGGTGATGAAGATAACAGAAGGTTTGGGAGCTGACATAGCCATTTGCGCAGCCCCTGTAACAGCTATTCAGCAGCAGGGTGTGGAAATGGTAAGAAAGAGGGGCAGGGTTGTATTGTTCGGAGGAGTAAATAAAAACAACCCCATGACAACACTCAACAGCAACACAATTCACTATAATGAAATTACAGTTGTCGGTGCGTTCTCCTATCCTTCAACGGGACTGTTAAAGGCAGTAAAACTTATTGCAGAAGGCAGAATATCAGCTAAGAAATATGTGACAAAAACAGTAAAACTCGATGAAATTCCTGAAGGCATAGCATATGCCGAGCAAGGCAAAGCCCTAAGAGTAGCAGTACTTCCCTGGGCTTAAACCAAGTTTTCAAAAGGGGACATTCCTCAACATAAAAGCAGCACCGGCAATTTTTGGGTAAATTACCGCCAAGAGGAGTGTCTCCTAACATTAAATTTATGAGGTGAGTCGAAATGTATGAAATTGACGCAAGACTTTTAGAACGTGCAAAAGCAGGAAAGCCTGTATTGGTAAGCTTGATAGGCTGCGGACAGATGGGTACGGATATCATTGCCCAGGTGGACTTGATGAAGGGAATGGAGATTCCTGTCATTGTTGACCTTAACACAGAAATTGCTGTTAAGTCTCTTGAAATGGCGGAATGCAAAAGAGAATACGTTATCACAAATGATTTGGAAGAAGCTGAAAAAGCGGTTAATGCAGGCAAACTGGTTATTACAAACGATTGGAAAATAGCGGTGCATCTTCCTCAGGCGGAGGCTGTTATTGACTGCACAGGTTCGCCGGTTATGGGCGCAACAATTACTCTGGAATGTATCAACAACAAGAAGCATATAGTTATGATGAATGTTGAGTGCGATATTACAGTTGGACCCATCTTAAGGCAAATGGCTGAAAATGCCGGTGTAATCTACACTCTTGCTGCAGGAGACGAACCCGCGGCTATCATGGAGCTGTACCGTTTTGCAAATGCTCTCGGCTTTACAGTGGTTGCAGCAGGAAAGGGGAAAAATAACCCTCTGGATATTACGGCAACTCCGGATACCCTTGCAGATAAGGCAAAGGCCCGCAATATGAGTGCATACATGCTTTGCGAGTTTGTGGACGGCTCAAAGACTGCAATTGAAATGGCTGCAGTGTCAAACGCCACCGGACTTGTTCCGGATGTCCAGGGTATGCATGGCGCCAAGTCAACCGTTGACACTCTTAATAAGGTTTTCTGCCCCAAAAAGGACGGCGGAGTACTTGATAAAGTAGGTGTGGTAGATTTTGCAATAGGTGTGCATCCAGGTGTGTTCCTCACAATAACTACAGAAAACAAAAGGCTCCGTTCCTCCTTCATACAGCGTGACATGGGGGAAGGACCATACTATACGCTTTTCAGACCTTTCCACCTTTGCTCCATGGAAGTGCCGCTTACAGCAGCACAGGCGGTTCTTTACAAGGAATCCTCAGGGCATCCTTTGAAGAAACTGACATCTGAATGTATAGCTATTGCCAAGAGACAGCTGAAGGCAGGGGAAAAGCTTGATGGCATCGGCGGTTTTTGTTACCGTGTAAGCATTGACCATGCTGATGTCGCCGCTAAAGAAGGCTTCCTGCCCGCAGGTCTGGCAAAAGGCGCAGTTTTAAAACGCGATGTAAATATCGGCGATATTATTACCTATGACATGGTTGAGCTGAGTGAATCTGTTCTCCTTCAATTAAGAAAAATCCAGGATCAGATGTGTAAGTAAAATGGAGGTGTTTTATGAACAGGCCTGATGTAAATGAAGTTAATTTTAAAATTGACAAGGTGAGGAAATACCTTGAGGCAAACAACTATGACGCAATGATAATCGGGCGTCAGGACAATTTCGCTTGGATAACTGACGGAGGAGACAACAGGGTAATTATATCTACGGAATATGGATTTGGGGTCATAGTGGTTACAAAGGATAAAAAATATCTGGTAGCGCAGGTTATGGACGGCAGCCGCATAATGGAGGATGAACTTGCAGGCCTGGACTTTGAATATGTGCCGCTGCGCTGGTATGAACAGTCCAGGGAGGAAAAAGCCGTGGAACTTGTTATGGGCGGAAGGATAATATCGGATATGCCCATAAAGGGAACAGAATTTTTACCCAGGGAGTTCTTTAAGCTCCAATATCCTTTGACGCAAAAGGAAATTGAGAAGCTCAGATGGCTTGGAGCCAAGACCGAAGAAATTATTGCAAAGGTTGCTGCCGAAGTCAGGCCAGGAATGACGGAATATGAAGTAGCAGCTATGTTCCTTTATGAATATGGGCGGTATAATATATACCAGGATGTACTTCTTATAGGAAGCGATGAGCGAATTTCCAAATACAGGCATCCGAACCCTTCTGATAAGAAAATTGATAAGTATGTATTATTGCATCCCGCGGTTAAAAAGTGGGGACTGCATGCCAATGTGACGAGACTTGTGTATTTTGGGGACAGAGTACCTGCTGAAATTAGCACGAAGTACGACGCTGTAAGCACCATAGAGGCGGCAGTCATATCAATGTGTACAACCGGCACCAGGTTCAGCGATATACTGGATGAACAGAAAAGGCTATACAAGGAACTGGGATTTGAGGAAGAATGGAGATACCATTACCAGGGAGGCGTAACAGGATATGTGGTTGGTGATGCGTCTCTTTGTTTGAATCCTGAAAACGTGGTTCTTCCCAATCAGGCATATGACTGGTTCATTACAATAACAGGCGTCAAGGTTGAAGAGTTAACCATAGGAAACGGCAGCAGCCAGGAGGTTGTCTCGGTATCGGGAAATTGGCCCGTAAAAGAGTACAACTACAAGGATAAAAAGATTTCTCTTCCGGATATTCTTTTAAAGTGAGGTGGAAGGTATGCACTTGATAGGACTTGATGTGGGCACTACCGGTACCAAGGCTGTTGTGTTTGATTTGGAAGGTAATATTAAAGGCTACGGCTTTCAAGAGTATGATGTAATATGTGAGAAGCCGGGATGGGCTGAGCAGGACCCGGAGAAGGTATGGCAGCTTACAAGGCTTGTTATCAGGCAGGCAGTCGCTGAAAGCGGAATAAAGGACATAAAAGCTCTGAGCCTGTCTGTCCAAGGGGATGCAATAATCCCTGTGGACAGGGATAAAAAGCCTCTGCACAATACTCTCCTGGGAATGGACTACCGATCTGCAAAGCAGGCTCAGGAGTGCGCAAGGATTTTCGGAGACAGGCAATTATTTGATACTACGGGTATGAGGCCCCACCCCATGAATTCTCTTACAAAGATACTGTGGTTTATGGAGAACACTCCTGAAATTTTTTCAAGAACCTACAAGTTCATGACCTATGCTGATTTTATACTTTCCAGGCTTGGTTCGGAGCCTGTTATAGATTACACAATGGCCTCAAGAACCATGGCTTTTGAGCTTGAAAAAAAAGAATGGTCAAGACATATTCTGGGAAAAACAGGAGTAAGCATTGAACAGTTTTCAAAGGCTGTTCCTTCGGGTGAAATTGTGGGGGAGATAAACCCTGCTATTGCTGATGAACTTGGTGTATCCAAAAGGATGCTGCTGGTAGCAGGCGGGCATGACCAGCCTTGTGCAGCGCTTGGGGCGGGGGTGGTGGAAGAGAATATCGCAATTGACTCTCATGGTACGGCGGAAGTGCTTTCTGCAGCCTTCAACAAACCTATGCTCAATGATCAGATGTATGGGGGGTATTACCCATGCTACTGCCATGCAAAAAACGGTATGTACTTTACTTTCGCATTAAACCATATTGGCGGCATACTATTCAAATGGTACAGGGATAACCTTGGCCATGCAGAAGTAGCTGAAGCAGAAGCAAAAGGAATGGGGGCTTACCAGCTTATGGAGACGAAGGCTCCCAAGGGACCTTCATCGGTACTTGTACTCCCACATTTTAACGGAAGCGGAACCCCGTGGTGCGATCTTGACTCAAAGGGTGCATTTCTTGGCTTGACAATGGCTACAACAAGGCATGACATTGTTAAAGGAATTTTAGATAGTTTGACTTATGAACTAAGGATCAACATTGAAACGATGAGAAACGCAGGTATAAACATAACTAATCTAAGATCCGTCGGAGGCGGTGCGAAGTCTCCGATGTGGCTCCAGATAAAGGCTGATGTTACAGGTTGTACAGTCTCCACCTTGAAGGTACGGGAGGCCGCATGCCTTGGAGCTGCGTTGCTTGCAGGAACGGCTGCAGGGGGATACAGCAGCCTTGACGAAGCAGTCAAAAAAACAGTTTCTCTCAAGGACACTTATTATCCTGATAAAGAGGCAAATGTATTATATAACGAAAAGTATGGTGTGTACAGGGAAATATATGATACACTTAAAAATATCAACAAAAGATTGTAAGGATGCCTAAAGAGGTGTTATATCAATGCCGATAAGGATAAGCGAACAAAATGCAGAATTGATACCACACAGCATACTGGTGAAGCTTAAGGCCATATACGATTCATTGAAGACTGCAGAGAAAAAGGCTGCAGATCTTCTTTTGGACAGACCGGAATTTTTTTCCCAGGCTACAATCGTGGAGGCCGCGGAAGCAGCAGGCTGCAGCGAGGCAACCTTTGTGCGGCTTGCCAGGAAGCTGGGTTACAGCGGTTATCCGGAACTTAAAACAAGCCTTGGAAAGGGCAGAGAAGGTAAAACTACGGCGCTGTATGAGGGGATTACTGAGGAAGACTCCTATGACTCTGTAATAAATAAGGTTTTTAAAACCTCAATCCAGGCTTTGGAGGATACATTGAATGTTATTGATAAAAACGAGTATAAAAAAGCTGTAGAAGCTATTTCAAATTCTGGCAAGATAGTGCTGTGCGGGGTCGGAGATGCAGCCAACGTAGCCTTTTCAGGCTTTCAGAAGTTTATCAGGGCGGGTGCCTGTGTATATGCATCTGCCGATCCTGATATTCAGCTGATAACAGTATCGCATTTAAATAAGGGCGATGTTGTTATAGCAATATCTCATTCGGGCAGAACAAAGAGCGTTGTTGATGTGGTTAAATACTCAAGGGTGACAGGTGCTACGGTAATAAGTATCACAAACTACCCTATATCGCCCCTTGCCAAAAATTCCGATATCGTCCTTCTAACTGCTGCCTTTACAGAGCATGTCAAAGGGGAAGTGATGTCAAAAAGGGTTGCGGAGTTATGCCTTTTGGAAAGTCTTTTTGTCAATGTGCTTCTTAACAAAAGGGACAGTTTTATTGAAGGTTTGAGCAAATCAAATGCTGCGTTGGATGTAAATAAACTTTGATTCGACTTTGGTTTTAAGCATATAAGTACGGAAAAAGGGGAAGATTTCCCTTTATTTTTAATAACTTATTGCCAAAATGGCAAAAAGGTATTATACTTAACAATATAATAAAGAGAATGAGGAACACCAATGTCGGGGAAATTTTCAGAACTGATGCATTCCATGGATGAGGAAGCTGTAAGAGTATTCGATATTTTGCAAAAAAACGGTCCTCTTACAAAAGCTGAAGTGTTGAATATTACTGGCATGAAGCTTACCACATTGAACCGCGTCATGCAGCCAATGCAGGATGCAAGGCTTATTGCGCAAACCGGCATAGGGGAATCCTCAGGCGGCAGAAAGCCGGTGCTCTATGATGTAAATACTGCTGATTTTCTTACGGTAGGCATAGATATATCAAGGTTGCATGTGGAAGTTATTATATCAGATATTAAGGCGAAGATAGTTTTCCGTGAGAGATTTGAAATGGAAGCTTTATCATCACCTTCTGAAGTTGTGTACAGGATTCGGGGTATTTTGGACAAAGCTTTTTCATACCCGGGAATGGAAAGGGATAGAATAATCGGCGCAGGTTTGGGAACTGTAGGCCCTCTTGACAGAAAAAAGGGAACAATACTTAATGCTGCCAACTTTTCTTCAGCAGGATGGGTGGACGTTCCCATAAGGCAACTGCTGGAGGAAAGCCTGGGACTTGACGTTATTATAGATAATGGAGCCAATACGGCTGTCCTTGCAGAATATCTCTTTGGCACCGGCAAAAATCTAAAAAACATCTCTTGTTTCATTTGCGGTATAGGCATAAGAACAGGAGCAGTTTCCTGCGGTAGCCTGGTGAGGACAATAAATGATGCTGAGGATGCTTTTGGACATATGGTTGTAGATGTTGACGGGAGGAACTGCAGCTGCGGAAACTTTGGGTGCGTTGAAGCCTATTCCTCCATACCTGCAATAGTCAACAGCTTTAAAGCAGCGTTGAAAAAGGGAAGGCATTCCAATATCTCCAAAACAATTGATGAAATAAGATACACCGATATATGTGCAGCGGCAGATGGACAGGACGAGCTTGCAAAAGAGATTATTGCAGATGCGGCCGTTATATTTGGAACGGGCCTTGCCAACTTTATCAATCTTCTAAATCCTGACATGGTTATACTAAGCGGACCCCTGGTAAAACACTCGGAACTGTTCTACGAGGTAAGTACTGGCATAGCCTCCCGGAAGTACTACCTGCACAGAGAAAAGAGAGTCGTCTTCATGAAAGGCGGGTACTTTGGAGAGGATGCCATTGCAGTTGGTGCTGCTGCCATGGTGGTTGAGAATATTTTAGGAAAAAGAGTGATATTATGAATGCCGTGAGCTTTTTGATAAAGCCTGCCTCAAGTCTTTGCAATCTGCGATGCAGGTACTGCTTTTATCATTCCATAGCTGAAAGCCGATTGGTCAGCTCCTACGGACTTATGAAGGATGAAACCCTGGAAAGCATAGTAAAAAAAGGCCTGGAATGTGCACAAGGAAGCTGTACCTTCGCTTTTCAGGGAGGAGAGCCCACCCTTGCGGGGCTTGATTTTTACCGGAATTTAATTCATCTGGTCAGTAAATACAATGCAAGGAAAATCAAGATAAACTATGCACTTCAGACAAATGGCATGGCTATTGATAACCGGTGGGCGGATTTCCTGTCTTCCAACGGGTTTCTTGTGGGGGTGTCGCTGGACGGGCCGAAGGAAATTCATGATGAGATGCGTGTAGATCATGGCTTTAAGGGCTCTTTTAACAGGGTGATGAGAGCTGCCGGTCTTTTCAACAGGCATGGAGTGGATTACAACATACTATGTGTTGTGAATTCCAATGTGGCAAGGCATGTAAAAAAGGTATACAATTTTTTTAAAAAGAACGGTTTCAGATATCTTCAGTTTATCCCCTGCCTTGACCCTTTGGGTCAGGCTCCGGGAGCTTATGCCCATTCCCTTACACCAAGG
This sequence comes from Clostridia bacterium, assembly GCA_026417615.1. Classification (GTDB taxonomy): domain Bacteria; phylum Bacillota; class Clostridia; order Acetivibrionales; family JAFADI01; genus SKW22. Next base: position 31,461 of record JAOACY010000033.1, on the reverse strand, counting down.
AGGTATGCTGATTCCCTAAAAGGCCTTTTTGACGAATGGTACAACGACATATTAAAAGGAGATATGGTCAGCATCAGGTATTTTGACAACCTGATGGGGATGATCCTTGGCTATCCGCCGGAATCCTGCGGAATGTCGGGAGTATGCAGCTCTTACTTTACCATTGAGGCAGACGGGGGTGTATATCCCTGCGATTTCTATGTAACTGATGAATGGTACATGGGCAATATAAACGAAATGGACTTGGAAAGTCTAAAGCTTAGTGAAGCCGCAAACAGGTTCTCAATGGTATCGAGGCATATTGATCCCATGTGCAGGGAATGCAGATGGTTTAATCTTTGCAGGGGTGGCTGCAGGCGGGATAGAGAGCCTTTTATAGATGGGGTTCCGGGTTTGAACTATTTCTGCAGCTCTTTCAAGGAGTTTTTTGAGTATTCGGCAAACAGGCTTGCTTCGGCAGCCAGGTTGATTTCAGGAAATTGATTTCAAGCAGGTTTTTAAGTGTTAATGTAGTTAAATATACATTTGTTTATGAAAACTTATGACCAGAACGGTAAAAATAAAACTTGAAGGAAGGGGTATCTATGACAAAAATCGACTATAAACTATTAGTCCAAATATACCTTTCTTTTTTTAAGCTGGGCAGTATTAGCTTTGGGGGGGGCTACTCAATGATTCCGCTTATTGAAAGAGAGGTTGTACATTGCAGGAATTGGGTGGACAAGGAGAAAATAGTTGATATTTTCGCTGTTTCAGAATCATTGCCAGGAGCCATTGCATTGAACTGCTCCACTTTTGTCGGATTTTCTATTGCCCGAATACCAGGTGCTATCGCAGGCCTCCTTGGCAACCTTACTCCGTCGGTGCTTCTTGTACTGCTGCTTTCTGCCGTGTTTTCAAAATACAGTACATACCCTGCGGTACGTTCAGCCTTCAGCGGTATTTATCCCGTAATAGTGGGACTTATATTATTTGCCTCATACAAGATTGCCAGGGTCTCCATAAAGGATGTAACGAGTATTGCCATAGGCATTATAGCCTTTTTGGCCTCACTGCTGCTGCATATTGATCCAATACCGCTTATTATTTGCGGTGCGGCTGCTGGAATAGCAATTGGCTTTGGAAGGTCTCTTTTTAAAGCCGCAAGTCATGAAAAAATAAATAATAAGGAAGGTCATAAGCAATGAATTTGCTATTCCAGTTGTTTTTTATGTTTGCCAGGCTCTGCACTTTTGCTTTTGGCGGCGGCTATGTTATGTTCCCAAGTATGATTAAGGCATCGGAGCAAAATGGATGGGGCAGTGCATCAGAACTGACCAATATAATTGCCATCGCAGGAATGTCTCCCGGGCCTGTTGCGGTAAACGCCGCCGTAGGCCTTGGATATAAAGTGGCCGGAGTGCCCGGAGCCATAGCAGCCTGCCTTGGTATTGCCGTACCATGCGCAGTAATAGTTGTAATAGTGGCTACCTTTTTTTTTAAAGCCTATAACCACCCTATCGTACAATATGCATTGAATGGGCTCAGGCCGGTAATAACAGGCATTATACTGTATGCAGGCATCAGCATAGCGTTGAAAAACGGGATGCTTGGCACTGTTCCCGCAGCTTGCATCCAGAATGGTATATACATTTCTCTTTTTGGGGGATTTTTTGAATTGAAGAGCCTGCTTATTGCCGCTGCCACATTCTTGATACTGTTGAAGACAAAAGTCCAGCCTGTTTTTATTATTGCTGCTGCAGGATTTTTGGGGGTGTTTATTTTTTGAACATCTCGGGTGACAAAAAATACTAGCTAAATTTTATTATTTTTACTTGACTTTTTTGTTGTGCCCCATTAAAATATACTTTGTCGCCGATTGAGATGCAGGCGGCATAAATATGAGGCCCATTGGTCAAGCGGTTAAGACACCGCCCTTTCACGGCGGTAACAGGGGTTCGAGTCCCCTATGGGTCACCAAAAAAGCAGAGAACAGAATTCTAGCTACCTTCATAGGTGAATATTAATCTGATTTCTGATATCTGTAGTTTTTGGCCCGGTAGTTCAGTTGGTCAGAACGCTAGCCTGTCACGCTAGAGGTCGAGGGTTCGAGCCCCTTCCGGGTCGCCAATATGCTGGTGTAGCTCAGCAGGTAGAGCAGCTGACTTGTAATCAGCAGGTCGGGGGTTCGATTCCGTCCACCAGCTCCAAAAACGTGTAGTTTGCACAAATGCGGACTACACGTTTTTATACCACTTAACATATATTTGGAATGTTTTTCTTTGAAGAAAAGTGTTGACAGCATGGTTAACTCCGTGTTAATATATACTTCGTCGATAGCGACAGGGCTTTGAATTACAAAGTCAAGGAGTTGCAAAGCAGGCTAATTGAATATGGGAGGATTCCCGAGCGGCCAAAGGGGGCAGACTGTAAATCTGTTGTCTCTGACTTCGATGGTTCGAATCCATCTCCTCCCACCAACAAAAAACAAGACCATGGTTTATTTGAACTGCGGTCTTGTTTTTATACGTGTAAAAAAAGAATTGGATTGCACCGAAAAAATTATTAATTTCAAAACAGGTTTACAGGGTCCTTGTCTGTTTGCTTCCATATGGGAAGAATGCTGTAGAAGTGTGGTTTATGACCTGTAAATAATCTTTTTAAAAAGAATAAAATTCCACAAAACAATAAGAGCCATTACCCCAAGCTTGGACAGCTGGGAAATAAAACCCAGCTTATCCACCAGCAGATACATAAGGAGGTTGGATATACCCAAGTTAATTATGAACAAGGCTCCCGTTAAGGTCAGTTGCCTTGCTGTATTTCCTAATGACCCGAAGGACCAGTACTTATTAAGGAAAAAGCTCAGGAAGAAGCCTGCCAGCATGCTGACGGTGTGAGCTGCCAGATATGTGGCAAGACCGCTCCAAATCAAAAGGTTAAATAAACCATATTCAAGGGCGGCAGCGGATAGACCCGTGAACAGGTACTTTTTGAACTGATTAATTGTTTTTTTTGACAGCAGTTCCGATAACATTGCAGCTTCCCCTCTATTGTAATTTAATGAAAAGGAATGTCATATAAGATATTCCTTTTTAATTTTATATTTTTGCGTGTACTTGTCAACATTATCTATATAGGTTACGATAAATAGCTTACATTGGGAGAAAAGTGATTGTTCAAAGGCATTTCAACAGCATCGAAAAGATGAATTCGAGGGAAATTTCTTTAGGGTTCGAGCATGAATTCACTTTTCTTAAGATGTATTCCTTACGGGTCGGTGAAATCGCCTTTGCCCAATAACTTTTTCCATGTAATATATTTATCGTGGTTAATATATTAAAACAAACTATATATAAATCGAAGAGAAAAAATTGAAATAAGCGGATTGTATGTTATAATAATACTGGTAAAATGCAAGTTGCATAACGGGAGGTTGCAAAATGAAGTTTACGAAAATGCAGGGGCTGGGTAACGACTATATATATGTTAACTGCTTCGAGGAAAAGCTTGACAATCCTTCAGAGGTTGCGAAGCTTGTCAGCGACAGGCATTTCGGAATAGGCTCCGACGGACTGGTGCTTATAATGCCTTCGGATATTGCGGATTTCAGAATGAGGATGTTCAATTCCGACGGTTCTGAGGCAGAAATGTGCGGGAATGCTATCAGATGTGTCGGCAAATATGTATATGACAATGGAATGACTGACAAAACCAATGTCAGGGTAGAAACTCTGGCAGGAATTAAAACCCTTGAAATGACAGTTGAATACGGCAAGGTTACTCTTGTGAAGGTTGATATGGGAGTACCAATACTAAAACCAAAGGATGTGCCTGTTAACAGCGACAAGGACATATTTGTATCCGAACCGGTGGTAGTTGATAATAAGGAATACAAGGTTACCTGTGTTTCAATGGGAAATCCCCATGCGGTTACATATGTAGATGACGTAATGGCATTTCCTCTTCAGAATGTTGGCCCGAAAATGGAAACCCATACACTTTTTCCGAGGAAAATAAACGCAGAATTTGTGCAGGTAATTGACAGAAGCAATCTTAAAATGAGGGTTTGGGAAAGAGGCGCGGGAGAGACCTTGGCTTGCGGAACAGGCGCATGTGCTGTATTGGTAGCGTCAGTGCTGAACGGTTTGAGTGAAAGAAAGGCTTGGGTTAAGCTTCTTGGGGGAGACTTGCTTATCGAGTGGAATGAAGATGACAATCATGTTTACATGACCGGCCCCGCAGTGACAGTTTTTGAAGGCATTATCAATATATAAAAGGGACATTATTCAAAAGGAGATAAAAAAATGGCAAGAGTAAACGAGAATCATTTGAAATTACCGGGAAATTATTTATTTGCAGAAATCGGAAAGAGGGTTGCAGCGTATAAAAGCGCAAATCCCGAAGCCAATGTCATACGGCTTGGCATAGGTGATGTTACAAAGCCCCTTCCGCAGGCGTGCATTGAGGCAATGCACAAGGCTGTGGACGATATGGGCAGGGAGGAAACCTTTAAAGGATACCCGGAGTATGAAGGTTATGACTTCCTGATTAATAAAATTATTGAGGTTGATTACAAAGCAAGAGGCATCAATATCGAAAGGGACGAGGTATTCGTAAGTGACGGCGCAAAGAGCGATACAGCCAATATTCAGGAGCTTTTCGGACTTGACTGCACCATTGCAGTTACTGACCCTGTATATCCCGTATATGTTGACAGCAATGTAATGGCCGGAAGAACAGGTGTCTATGGACAGGACGGAAGATGGAGCAGCATTACATACCTTCCATGTACTGCAGAAAATGGTTTTGTACCCGAGCTCCCAAAGTCGAGGGTAGATCTGATTTACCTTTGCTTCCCCAACAATCCTACAGGTATGACCTTGACAAAGGACCAGCTGAAGGTGTGGGTGGATTATGCAAGGCAGAACAATTCCATAATCCTTTTTGACTCGGCATACGAAGCTTTTATTCATGAAAACAACGTCCCTCACAGCATATATGAAGTAGAAGGCGCCAAAGAGGTTGCGATTGAGTTCAGAAGCTTCTCAAAGACAGCAGGTTTTACAGGTACGAGGTGTGCTTATACAATAATACCAAAAGAGGTTAAAGCTTATTCCTCAACGGGTGAAGCCTTTGGGTTGAACAGACTGTGGTACAGAAGGCAGGCAACAAAGTTCAACGGAGTTTCCTATATTGTCCAAAGAGGTGCTGAAGCTGTCTATTCTCCCGAGGGGCAGAAGCAGGTAAAAGAGCTTGTGGATTTCTATATGACAAATGCAGCTATAATCAGAGAAGGCTTAAAGGCTATTGGCATAGAGGTTTACGGAGGAATAAACGCCCCATATATCTGGCTTAAGGCACCCAATGGCATGGATTCCTGGAGCTTCTTCGACAAGCTGCTGAATGAAGCGAATATTGTCGGAACTCCCGGGGCAGGCTTCGGACCAAGCGGTCAGGGCTACTTCAGGCTTACTGCCTTTGGAAGCAGGAAGAATACGGAGGAAGCAGTCGAGAGGTTCAAGACCCGTCTGAAGCTGTAAAAGCCTAGTGAACAAAGGAGTGCTCCGAAACGGTTACTGGAGGAAAATGTGATGACTAATGTTTATGATGCACTTAAGGAAAGAGGAGTTATAGCCCAGGTTACCCATGAGGAGGAAGTCAGGGAGCTGCTGGGAAAAGAGAAAGTTACCTTTTATGTAGGCTTTGACCCTACGGCAGACAGCCTTCATGTAGGGCACTTTGTGCCTATGATGGCAATGGCGCATATGCAGAGGGCAGGACACAGGCCAATTGCAATCCTGGGCGGAGGAACAGCCATGGTTGGGGATCCTTCAGGGAAAACCGACATGAGGAAAATGATGACCAGAGAGGACATCAACCATAATGCAGAGCGCTTTAAGGTTCAGCTTTCCAAATTTATTGATTTCAGTGACGGAAAGGCCATAATGGTCAATAACGCAGACTGGCTTTTAGAGCTGAACTATGTCAGCTTTCTCAGAGAAGTGGGGGCTCACTTTTCTGTAAACAGGATGCTGACGGCAGAGTGCTACAAGTCAAGACTTGAAAAAGGGCTTACTTTCATTGAATTCAACTACATGCTGATGCAGAGCTACGACTTTTTAAAGCTTTTCCAGATGTATGGCTGCAACCTGCAGCTGGGGGGAGACGACCAATGGTCAAATATAATAGGCGGAATTGAGCTGATCAGAAGGGTTGAGGGCAAGCCGTCCTATGGGATGACCTTCAGCCTGCTCACAACCAGTGAGGGGAAAAAGATGGGCAAAACGGAGAAGGGGGCATTATGGCTTGATCCCTCAAAGACTTCTCCGTATGAGTTCTACCAATATTGGAGAAATGTCAACGATGCAGACGTGGTAAAGTGCCTGAAGCTTCTGACATTTCTGCCTATTCAAGAGATAAACAGGCTAGCGCAGTTAAAGGATCAGGAAATAAACGAAGCAAAAAAGATACTCGCATATGAGGTGACAAAGCTTGTTCACGGTGAGGAAGAAGCCATGAAAGCAAAAATAGCGGCTGAAGCCCTTTTTGGTCAGGGTGGAGCCGCCGCTGACATGCCTTCCACAGAAATATCAAAGGAGGAATTTGCCGAAGGCATGGCTATTCTTGACATAATGCTGAAGGCAAAGCTGATACCTTCAAAGGCTGAAGGGCGCAGGCTTATTGAGCAGGGTGGAGTATACATAGGAGAGGACAAGGTTGTGTCCTTCGACTTTATTTTAACAGCAGAAAAGTTTGAAAACGATCAGCTGATTATCAGAAAAGGCAAGAAGGTTTATCACAAGATTATATTGCGTTAATTTTCCTGCAAAAAAACATAAATTAGCAATAAGAGCTGCAGTTTTCAAAGCTGCAGCTCTTTACACAAGTTATTTCTTTCTTCCTTGTTTTTTAGTTTTTATACCTCAAGCAGTCCTTCTCTGAACTTCATGAGATAGTTCATGCAGAAATTGTCAAGTCCAAACAAGGCTTCGGCTGTGTACACGAAGGACATGAGCCTTCTGTCCAGAGGATCCATTATGGCTCCGTCCATTCCAGCGCCTATGGCAGCGATGAGAAAAGCCTGGTTCATAAGCTTTCTTGCGGGGATTCCGAAGGAGATATTGCTCAGGCCGCAGGCTATGTGGGCTTGAGGGAACTCAGCCTTAACCTTTCTTATGGTCTCGATTGCCACAACTCCATAGTGGGAGCCCGTTCCTACAGGGCGAACCATTGGGTCGATATATATGTCTGCCAGAGCAACGCCTTCTTTTGTAAGCTTGGAAATAAGCCTGTCAGCAATGGTTACCCTTTCGTCTACTGTTTCAGGCATGCCGTTGTCATCCATACACAGAGCAATAATTGCGGTGTTATATTTGATAACAAGCGGTAAGACAGAGTTATATCTGTCCTTTTCATCAGTTATGGAGTTAATGATTGGCTTGCCGTTTTTATTTGCCTTCAGGCCGCTTTCGAGAGCTGCGGAATTAGGTGAATCTATTGAAAATGGAGCATCTATGGCGTCCTGTATAGTATTTATCAGCCAATCTACTTTTTCTGCTTCACAATCATGGAACATGCCTGCGTTAACATCAATATACGCTGCTCCGGCATCATACTGCCTTTTTGCTAGATCCTGAATGAAAGCGGCATCATTATTCTCTATAGCAGGACGTACAGCTTTGAGTGTACTATTTATTTTTTCACCGATAATTATCATACGACAACCTCCATTTGAAACTTAGCCTTTGTGGCTTATGAAACCAATTATATTCTAAATTGGGAGCAATCTCAACGCTTTGAAATGATAAAATAATAAGAAAATTAACACACCATTCCACTACAAAAACCCATTTCGGAAAACTTTGATGGAATCCTCAAAAGAAGCTGTTTTTACTATGAAATCTTGCTTACAAATAATACAATTGATGCTGAAGAAGGGGTGCAGCAATAAAAATTTCAGCATTGAAATATTCAAAGTTGAATAATATAATATTATTAAAAACAGGGAGATGGTGTTAGCTTGGATGGTTTTGAGGTTTTCAGAAAACTTGTGGTGACTGTAGAAAAGCTAATGAAAATTTCCAGGAGCCATCTGGAGAAATTCGGATTGTCAGGGGCTGAATACGGCGTGCTGCGCAATCTGGATGAGGATGGGATGCTTACCTTATCAGAGCTTAGCGGTCGCCTTCTGAGAGTGAACAGCAACATAACCGCCTTGATTGATAATATGGAGAAAAAGACTCTGGTCTTAAGATACAGGGACGAGGATGACAGGAGGATGATTTTTGTCAGGCTGACTCCTCAAGGGGTTGCACTAAAAAGGACGGTTGTGCCTGCACACAGGCAATTTATTGATAAATTGTTGTCGGTGCTGGACGAAGAGGAAAAGGAAATGCTGTATAAGCTGCTTGATAAGCTGGAGGAACTGGAGGTGCAGGTGAACGATGAGTAAAAATATTATTGAAGTGTGTGGACTGGTGAAAAAATTTGAAAGCATAATAGCTGTAAACAAAGCAGGCTTCAATGTGGAGGAAGGAGAAATATTCGGATTTCTTGGCCCTAACGGTGCAGGGAAATCCACCACAATCAAGCTGCTATGCACTATACTTAAGCAAAATGAAGGCAGCGTGCATATAAATGGTTACAATACCCTGTCACAGCCTCACAGGGTGAGGGAGTCTGTGGGAATCATATTTCAGGATCCAAGCCTGGATAATAATCTGACGGTTGTTGAAAATCTGTATTTTCATGCAAAGCTGTACCATGTACCCGGCAGGCTGATAAAGGAAAGAATTGAAGAGGCCTTGGAGCTGGTGGATATGAGTGAAAGGGGCAATAGCCTGGTAAGAACTCTTTCCGGGGGTATGAAAAGGAGGGTGGAAATTGCCAGAGGTATGCTGCATGCACCCAGGCTTCTTTTCTTGGATGAGCCTACCATAGGCCTTGACCCTCAGACTCGCAAGCAGGTATGGGAGTATATCGGTGAACTTCGCACAAAAAAGGGCATGACCATGTTTCTTACCACCCACTATATGGAAGAAGCTGAGATATGCAGCAGAATAGCTATAATGGACCAGGGCAGAATAATTGCCCTGGATACGCCAGGCAATCTAAAACGGATGGTTGGGGGAGATGTAGTGACTATAAAAACCGGCAATCCTTCAGGCATTAAATCTCAGCTAGATGTTAACCCTGGCCTTCAGTGTGAGATAATTGACAATGAAACAATAAGGATAATTCTTTCTGATAGCGGGAAATCCATTCCAACCCTGTTCGAGAAATTTGGAGATGAAATAAGGGAAATAGACGTGAAGAAGACTACACTGGAGGATGTATTTATAAAGCTTACTGGCAGAAAGATACGTGAAGAGGAAGGAAATGCGCACCGGGACAGGACAAAGAATTTTATGAAAATGAGGAAGGAGGCATAGAAAATTATGACGGGAGTTTCAGATAGCTTAGTAATTGCGACAAGAGAGGTAATCCGTGGGCTGCGTGAGAAAAGCAGGCTCTTTGGCTCCATTGCAAGGCCCGTAGTATGGCTCTTTCTTCTGGGGACTGGGCTCAGAGGGTCTTTTGGAGGAGTGGCCGGAGTGGATTATATTCACTATATATTTCCCGGGATTCTTGTGATGAATATATTGTTTGCTTCTATTATGGCAGGTACTTCCATCATCTGGGACAGGGAGTTCGGCTTTCTTAAAGAAATACTGGTGGCTCCGGTATCCAGAATCTCCATAGCGGTGGGTAAAACTCTGGGAGGAAGCATTATGTCCACTATTCAAGGACTCATTGTGCTGGTGTTTTACCCTTTCATAGGTATAAGGCTTAGCATAGCTCAGCTGACGCTGACGCTTTGCTGCATGTTCCTGATTTCCTTCTGCATCACCGCCCTTGGGATACTTATTGCCGTCAGAATGCGTTCCTTTGAAGGCTTCGGTGTAATGAACAATTTTGTGGTGATGCCTATGTTTTTTCTGAGCGGAGCCATGTATCCCATAAATCATGTTCCAGTGTGGATTAAAATTTTAACACGGGTAAACCCGGTATATTATTGTGTGGATTTAGTGCGTCCCGTAATGCTGGGCCTTACTCCCGACAACTCCATATGGGCCAATCTCGGATTTCTGGGGGTGTTTGCTACTATAGTTCTTGGAATAGCGGTATTCCTCTTCAGGCTTGAGGGATCATAGAATTCTGACATATTTACGCTGTAGTATTAACATAGTGATTTATTTGCTTATTCTCCCATGCCGAATTCCACAAAGCAGTATGTGTCAGTCCACTGGTCATCCATGTCTTCTTCCCCCCAGCCTTTTTTAAAGCCGAAGCTTGTTGGGCAAACGGCGTAAAGCTCGCCGCGTTTGTGATGATGTGGTCCCAACAGGTTTCTGTTTCCGGAAAAAAGCTGTACCTCCAGCTTGTTTGTTCCCGGCTTTACATACCCTGTTATATCTATTTTATATGGCGCCCAAAAAAGCGGCTTTACAGTCACTCCATTCAAATATGCCTTGCACATGGCGGCCTTTGGATGCCCTAGGTCCAGAACAATATTATCCGGTGTGTCCGGTACAATGATCTCCTGACCAAGGGTTATGGAACCTGAAAAGAAACACAAGCCTTGCTGTGTCAAGTCGCTTCCGGTTACAATGCATGGGCTGTCAGTTATCACAAAAGGCCCTTTTGTAAATAAAGCCTTTCTGTCTCCCGAGGTATAACTGGATTTGCTTTTAACTCCGAAGTTTCCGACAAGATATATGCTTTCCAGTTCAACATCGTATGTAAGCTTGTTTGTTTCCGTTTCAAGGATGTTTTCACCGAAAAGCGCCTCATAAACCTTGGGGGATTGATAGAATCTCCTTCTTAGAATAATATGGTTGGAGCCGTTAATTAAATGCTGCCTTATATCAATTTTCTTAAAGGATATATCCTTCCAGTATCCAATATCGGTATATTTTATTTCAGTTCCGTTTATATTAATTTCAAAATTTTCAGCATCCTCCATTACAAGGTAGAATTCTTTCAAGAGACTTAAGTCCATATCTATTTCAAAATCAAACCCCATTGCAATATCACAGCTTCTTTTCATTTCAAGAAGCTTATCCATCAGTTGTATTACTGGGACTGGCTCGTTCCAGCTTCCTCCGTCAATGCTGTAGCTGCAGTAGTCCAGAGTAAGAGCGTTGAGATCCATTTTTTCAATTTTCCAGTGTGTGCCAGGTTTTATTTTCATGCCGGCGGCTTCTGTGTGCATTATGCCGCTATGGCTTTCAATCAATATGACATGAGACTGCATGGGCTCAAAATCAAGGGGGAAGGTTAGGAAGCCTCCTTGCTGTGAATATTGCAGAGCTTTCTTTTCCAAGCTCAAAACATCCAGTGAGCATACTGAGCCATCCGCTCTTAGAGTAACCTGTGTGGCATATGATTTTTCGTTGTCATGATTTACAAGATAAAGCACCTGCGTATCTTCCACAAGCCTTTGCATATAATGTATGCAATTAACTTCCACTCCGTCTGACATTATGTCAATATTTGAGGCACCTGTTTCTTGAATAAATTGTTTTAGTGCTTTTGTATCGGTGTCTGTACAAATGGTGTTGCTTTTGAGCCAATCAGTTTCCTCGCTTTTTCTTCCCTCACAGTACTCCGGAAGCTTACCTATGCTTATGACCTTACCGCCTGCGGATACAAATTCCTTCAGGAGACCAAGGGTTGATGCATCTATGGTAACCATAGAAGGTAGCACTACAGCCTTGTATGCGCACTGGCCCACTATTAACCTGCCGTCTTCCACCCTGCCGTGCTTTTTCATTATCTCCTCGTCCCCCAGGTGATAGTCTGCATGCAGTCCCGAAAGGGTCTCCACAGCTTTGAAAAACTCATCATCAAGCCATTTCAGATCCTGATTTGCTGTTCCGTTGTAAGTAAGCCATGCACTTCTGACGGGGTGCAGCAAAAGAACCTCAGCCTGATACTTGCCGCTTGTCAGAAGAACTCCAAGCCTTGTGAAGTAGTCATTAAAGAGTGCGTATTCTCTCCACCAAGGCTGCTGATAAAACATAGAGGGTGGATAGTCGCGCTTTCTTATGCCTTTCAGGGAATACCCTTCAAGGTGCTGGCACATGAGGTTTACGCCGTTAACATACTGGAATTCCGCTATCCATTTAAGCTCCTCAAAGCTGACATCCCAGCCGCATAATGCAAAAGTTTCGGTAAGCACCAGCTTTTTTCCAAGTTGATGTGCAACAGAAGCTACCTGCTTGGGTGAAAGGGGGCTGCTGATTTTTCTGCCAAGCCAGTCTATTCCCGGAATGTGCATGTATTGGTAGGATGGCATAACTCCGGCGGTTGCATACATCTGACCATGCAGGCCTTCCTCAGCCATCACATGACCTGTGAGCTTGCAGCCATGCTCATTGCACCAGTCATAAATCTGCTTCATGAAGGAATTGGTGTACAGCTCGTTGACCAGCTTCCAGAAATCATACCTGATCCTTTCATAACCTTCACATTCCAGAAAGAGTGCAGGAAGGGACTCAAGCAAATCATAACCATACGCATTTAGGAAGGAAGAGGGAATTACCTCGGACCAGGGTATCCTTCCACTGGAATACTGTGGTTCATCGGTGAAGAAACCAGGCATTGCATTTCCGAAATCCTCCTTGAAGAGGCTGTAGTACTTTTCATGAGTGGATTTTAGAAATTCAGCCACAACTTCCCTGCTTAGAATATCTACATAACACTTGTTTGTTTTATAGCTTACTGCTATATTTTCATTATTAATTTTGTAAAAGCCCAGAGCATTCTCTACTGTAACTGTATTTTCCGGGTCATATTTCGTCAATTCGAGCCATTTGACATGGTATTTTTCTCCAAGGGATGGGACTATGCCGCCTGCAAAGCCGCTGGGCCATCCTTCCTCATCATAGCACCAGGCTCCCATTCCAAGGGCTTTGCCTTCTTCTATGCATGCCTTGATACATTCCATCCATTCTTCACTAAGATACCGGGTTTTAAGCCCGCTCCGCGCATGCATGAAGTAGCCTCCCAAACCTGCCTTTTTCATTTCCCTGATCTGCCACTTCAGAATATCAGGCTCCAGTTTGTCGTTCCATGACCAGAAGGGTACGGGACGATACTCGTTTGATGCATTTTTGAGGTTATTCAGAAGTTCACTCATGTATGCAAAGCTCCTTTAAATTAATAATTGATTCGACTGCAAAAAACCATTTTCGTAAACTTCGATGAAATCACTATCACCTTGTCTTGCAATTCCTCGCACGCATCAACGGAAAATCCTGTGATGTAATGCTCGGAATGCCATCCGTGGCATTTTTGCGCGGGAATTGACCTAACTTCGGTGAGTGCTTTTTGCATCTTGTTTCAAGAAAAGCTGTTTTTGAGACAGAATCATAATTCAATTATATCTTTTTAAATTTAATAATAAATTGGAGTATATTATAATTTTTTTAGGAAATTTAAATAAAAAAGCCCGGTACTTCACCGGGCCTATCTAAAATCAAGCTACTGTAAATTCTCTAAGCACAGTCTTGTTGAATTCATCCAGGGTTTCAAAGAAGGCCTCCACGTTTTCCAGGGGAGTTCCGGGAGGAACATCGCAGCCTGAGGAAAGCACGAAGTTTTTATATACGGCAGTTTTTTCAAGAAGCTCCCAGGTTTTTTGCTTCATTTCCTCGACAGTGCCGTTTTTAAATACCCTTGCAGGGTCTATATTGCCGAAGGCAACCCTTCCCCAGGGGATCTGAGGCATAATATCAGCCATATCCACTGCATTGCCGAAATGGAAGCACCTGGCTCCAGTTGAAAGGAGGGATGGAACCAGATTCTTTGTGTTACCGCAGTTGTGTAGTATTACGACAAAGTTGTCGTCCTGGACGGCGTCAACTATTCTCTTGACATAATTAGAGGAGAACTCAGTGCAGTGCTCAGGCGACAGAAGACCTGCTGCAGGTTCTGCAATTATGATGCCGTTGGCGCCGGTATTCTTGAAAGCCTTGGCATATTCAACAAGAAACTGTGTGGCTTTTTCCAGCACGATATGCACTGTTTCAGGCTCAAGCATTGTAGCTACCATTATTTCCGTCATGTCAAACAATCTGCCTGCCAGTGAGAAGGGACCGATTTCTCCGCCAAAGGTGAGGCGGTCCTTTATATTGGCGGCAGCAAGCTCGGCTGCCTTCAGGTATACTGAAGTGCGTCCGTCTCCTACCTTGGGAACCTTAAGGGCATTTGCCGATTCTTCACCTTCAATAATCCTGCCTATTACGGAGGGCACATCCTCGTCGGAATACCTTACATGGCTGCCGAAAGCTTCCGCCTCAACAGATAAGTCCATTATTGTAACTGCAGCGATTGAAGGATACTTTTTCGATAATGCTTCTATGCATTCAAATTGAGCTTCACCATCACTTATTACGTCCATGATGGATTTGTTAACCAGCTTTAGTCCTGGATAGGTCATTATGGGCATGGTATGCCTTTCGACCGAAGCAGTCAGTTCATGTAACCATTTTTTCATTTCCTTCTTCACAATAAGTCACATTCCTTTCCTTATTAATATTTTATTACATATAAACTATAATGCGTTAACAATAATTAGTTGTAATATGTTGATATTTTTGATGCATGCATTATCATGATAACTTCTTTTTGATTTTTGATATAGGAATGTTTTTAGATGTATTGTAATATTTTATCGATGACAGGAACTAAAAAGTGCTGTTTATCAAGGATGACGGGAAAGTACAAAAAACTAAAAAAGTTTTCAATACCTTCAATTGAATAAGTAGTATTATTAAAATACGCTAATAACCCTTCCATTTACTAAAGAATTGTTATCTGGTAGAATGAATTTGCGATTTTATTCTACACGGTAAGAAAGAGTGATCTGATGGAAGCTATCCTGGCAAAGGATGATGGAATCAGCTTGGACCGGGTTAAAAAAAGCCTTGATGCATATAGCAGGTCCGTGGGTGTAGAAAGTATCCTTATTGATTCCACCGGAAAAACTTTATATAATTCATGCGGAAATAACAATACTTGTAATTTTTGCAGCAGGGTGCAGGGTATTTTGGGACAGCATCAGACATGTCAGAACGTGCATCTGTATGGAAGCTATCAGGCCGAACGCTTTGGAGGAAGCTATATATTTTTCTGTCCCATAGGACTTGTTCATTGGGCATCTCCGATAACCATGCACGGGACAATGAAAGGCGCAATCCTCGGAGGACCTGTACTAATGGTAGAACCTGAGGAGTTTCTGCTTGAGGATATGTTAAAGAAAAGCAGTATATGTGAAGAAGGGATTGAAGAGCTGAAGGCATACATAAAGGATATACCCATCATTCAGCCAGATATTGTAAATAGCCTTGCGGAACTGTTGTTTATTGTATCGACTCATATATCTGACACGAGGCCCTCTCAGTACTTGGAGGATCGGGAATACCTGGAGCACCAGTCAGGTATTTCAGAATATCTGCATTATATTAAGACAATGGGCGGGGATGAAGGTGAGACACTGGGTTACCCTATAGAAAAGGAAAAAGAGCTGCTTTCGCTTATTTCCATTGGAGATAAGCCCGGATCCCAGAAAGTGCTGAATGAGATTTTCGGACATATATTTTTTTCTACGGGCGGTAACTTTGAAATCATAAAAGCAAGGGTTTTGGAGCTTGTGGTTCTGCTTTCCAGAGCAGCCGTGGAGGGCGGAGCCGATGTTGAACAAATTTTCGGCTTGAATTATAAATACCTGTCTCAGGTACACGATTTCAAAACAGTAGAGGAGCTTACCTACTGGCTCTCGAAGATAATGGGAAGGTTTACGGACTGTGTGTTCAACCTGGCGGAAGTCAAGCATATAGATGTTATATTCAAGGCAGTGGACTATATTAAAAGGAACTATGCCAGGAAAATTACTCTTGAGGAAGTAGCTTCCAATGTATACCTGAGTCCGTCTTATTTCAGCAAGGTTTTCAAGGAGGAAATGAAGTGCAACTTCAATACCTACCTGAACCAAATAAGGATAGACATGGCCAAAAAACTGCTTTTAAATGAAACGGTTGCACTGGTTGATGTATCAAATCTTGTCGGATATGAGGATCAGAGTTATTTTACAAAGGTTTTCAAGAAGGTTACGGGAGTCAGCCCTGGCAAGTACCGTGAAGCCAGAGGGAAAATCAGAAGTCAGGGCTGAAACTCTAATAAAGGGCAAAAGCCGTTTAGGCATTAAAATATATATTAATAGTTACAGGGAGGATTTAGTATGAGTATTTTAAATGAAATCTCAACAAACTTACAGCAGGGTAAGGCAAAGGTAGTGAAGGAGCTGGTGCAGAAGGCTATAGATGATGGAATAGATGTAAAAGCTATCCTTGACGAAGGCCTTCTTGCAGGCATGAGCGTTATCGGGGAAAAATTCAAAAACAACGAAGTTTATGTTCCTGACGTGCTTATTGCTGCAAGAGCTATGAATGCAGGCGCAGAATTGCTGAAACCCCTTTTGGCTTCCAGCGGTGTTAAGGCGATAGGTAAGGTTGTGCTTGGGACAGTAAAGGGTGACCTTCATGACATCGGTAAGAATCTTGTAAGGATGATGATGGAAGGCAAGGGGCTGGAAGTTATAGATGTCGGCATAGATGTTTCTAGTGAAAAGTTTATAAACACCGCAAAAGAAACAGGTGCTCAGATTATTGCTTGCTCAGCGCTTCTCACAACAACCATGGGAGAAATCAAGCATGTTGTTGAAGCGGCAAAGGCAGCCGGCATAAGAGATCAGGTAACAATCATGATCGGCGGCGCACCTGTAACAGACAGCTTCTGCAAGCAGGTTGAAGCAGACATCTATACTCCTGACGCAGCGTCTGCTGCTGATGAAGCTGCAAGGGTTTGCAAGGAAAAGTGTGCGTAGTAAACTGCAAATAAATAGAACAATTCTATTCCAAGAAAAGCTTTTCTTGGAATAAAAAGAATATTTGGAACAAATGGCAGGGCTCCAGAGGGGGCCTTGTTTTTTGTCGTTATATACAATACACACAAAGCAAGCTTTACAACTCATAAAAATTAATGTACTCTGTTTTAAGGATAGCTCTTTTGGGTATATATTTGCTGATGTATTTTAGACAAAGTTACAGCTTCGAAAGGAGAAAACTATGATAGAAATAAAGAAGAATATTTATTGGACAGGTATTAAAGACTGGGATTTGAGGCGTTTCCACGGACATGAGCTTTCAACCCACAGAGGTTCAACCTATAATTCCTATCTCATAAAGGATAAAAAAACAGTTTTGGTAGACACGGTATGGGATCCTTACAAAGAGGAATTTGCCGAAAGGCTTGAAAAAGAAGTAGGCATTAACAGTATTGATATGATTGTAATAAACCATATAGAGCCTGACCACGGAGGAAGCCTTGGATATATCATGTCCAGGATACCCGATACGCCGATTTTCTGCACAAAAAACGGCGCAGAAATAATTAAAAGGCATTTTCACAAGGATTGGAATTTTAACATAGTTAAGACAGGCGACTCAGTAAGCATAGGTGAATACGAGCTTGTATTTGTTGAGATGCCCATGCTTCACTGGCCAGACAGCCTTCTCACCTATGTAAAGGGTGCAAACCTGGTGCTTTCCAATGATGCTTTCGGTCAGCATTATTCACCTTCTTCCCTCTTCAATGATGAGGTTGACGAATGCGAGCTTTACCAGGAGGCTATAAAGTACTATGCAAACATATTGAGCCCCTTTACGCCGCTGATTAAGAAGAAGGTCGAGCAGATTAAGGCGCTGAACCTTCCTATTGACATGATTGCACCAAGCCATGGGGTAATATGGCGCAAGGACCCAATGCAGATCGTGGAGAAATACTACGAATGGGCTCAGGAGTATAACGAGGGTTATGTTGTAATTATTTATGACACGATGTACAATGCAACAAAGAAAATGGCTGAAGCTATAGGTGAGGGCCTTGCAAAGCAGGGAGTCCCTTATAAGCTTTTCAATAATTCCATCACCGACCAAAGCGATATATTGACTGAGTTGTTCAAGGCAAAGGGAATGATAATCGGAAGCTGTACTGTTAACAACACAGTTCTGCGTTCCATAGCAGGCCTTTTAGATGAAATAAAGGGGCACAAGTTCAAGGGCAAGTTTGGAGCTGCCTATGGTAGCTATGGCTGGAGCGGGGAAGCTCAGAATATCATTCATGAGCACTTGAAGGCAGCAGGCATCAAGGTGATTGCAGAACCCATCCAGTTTAAGTACACACCTACGGAAGAAGAGCTGGCAAAGTGTATTGAATTTGGAGAGAACTTTGCAAAGGAAATGAACAAATAGGAGAAATTCACAAGCGGTTAACGGATTAATTTCTTTTAACCGCTTATTTTTTTGTTCTTTTCCGGTTTAATTTAATTTTGATCTCCTATCAATATTGATAAAAGTGGGTAATTAAGCTAATATTATGAGTATTAAAACAAAGAACGGGTGTAGGAATTTGAAGGATTTGATCGTACTTGGAATTGAGACAAGCTGTGATGAGACTTCCGCGGCAGTTGTCAAGAACGGCAGACATGTGCTGTCAAACGTTATTTCCTCGCAGGTTGATCTTCACCAGAAATATGGAGGAGTCGTGCCTGAAATTGCTTCAAGGAAACATGTTGAGCTTGTTATGCCTGTTATAAGACAGAGCCTTGATGAGGCAGGAATCAGCCTTTCTGAGATTGATGTTGTAGGAGTCACATACGGTCCGGGGCTTGTAGGTGCTCTGCTAGTAGGCCTGTCGGCCGCCAAGGGGCTTGCTTTTGCCAAAAACAAACCGCTGGTGGGAGTGCATCACATAGAAGGGCATATTGCTGCCAATTACCTTGACCACCCAGAGCTTGAACCACCATTTATTTGTCTTGTCGCATCAGGCGGCCACAGCCACATAGTGTATGTTGAAAGCTACAGCCGGTTTGAAATTCTTGGGCAGACAAGGGATGACGCAGCCGGAGAAGCTTTTGACAAAATCGCAAGGGCAATAGGTCTGGGATATCCCGGTGGGCCGCTTATTGACAAATGGGCTGCAGGAGGTGACTGCTGTGCCATGGATTTCCCAAGGGTACGCTTTTCTGACGGCAGTCTGGATTTCAGCTTCAGTGGTCTTAAGACTGCTGTGCTGAATTACCTGAACAATCAAGAGCAAAAAGGTGAGAAGGTCAGAACAGAAGATATTTGCGCAAGCTTTCAGAAGGCAGTGGTTGATGTGCTTGTGGAGAATACTCTGAAAGCTGCAAAGATAAAAAAGGTAAGGAATATAACTCTTGCTGGTGGAGTGGCCGCAAATTCCCTGCTTAGAAGTCAACTCAAAGAAAAAGCTGCAGCGGCGGGATATGGAGTTTTCTATCCCAGACCTGTGCTTTGTACAGATAATGCTGCCATGATAGCCTGTGCTGCATACTTTGAATACCTTAACGGAAATGTATCCGGACTTGAGCTGAATGCAATACCTGGATTAAGGCTTGGGGAAAAGTGACCTGTGGATAACTAGGGTTATCCACAGGCGTTTATTTACAAAAAGTTGAACTTAGCCAAAACTTAACAAAAATAATAAGCAATTACCAAAATATAGCAAGTGCAAAATGTCGAACTGTATAACTTATGTTAATTAATTTTATCCTTTGATAAAGACTGGGACTGCAGTACTATCTAGAGAATTAGGACTAAAAATGTCGATTAATGAAGAAACGTGAAATGTGAATAATGTGGAAACTTAATACAAATGCAGTATTTTGCAACATTTTGGACTGTTGATAAAGTTGTGGATATTGTGGATTAAATTTAATACATAAACATAATAAATTTTAAATTATTGTTAAATATTAATATAAACATAACGAGCCCGCATAAAAAATATCTTCTCAGTAACTTCTATGAAATTAACAAAACCATGTCTTGAAATTCCTGGCTTGCATCAATATGACAAAAGTGTGATGTAATACTCAATAGGTGAGACGACTTATTTCTCATTCATATACTGGTTGTAATACTTTATAACCTTATTGACATAATCTCTAGTTTCGGCATAGGGCGGGATGCCGTTATACTTGCGTACAGCATTTGAGCCTGCATTATAGGCAGCCAACGCAAGCTTCAGATTGCCTCCGAAATTCTCAAGCTGGTCCTTTAGGTATCTGGTGCCGCCTTCAATATTCTCCTTGATATTCCAAGGGTTGCTTACTGAAAGAGCGTCTGCAGTGCCGGGCATAAGCTGCATCAATCCCTGGGCTCCGGCACGTGAAAGGGAGAGGGGGTTGTAGTTGGACTCCTGCTTGATTACTGCTTTTATCAGGTTTTCATCCACAGAGTATTTTTCTGAGGCTGACCTGATGAGGGAGGATATCTCCTCCATAAGTGCAGACTTATCCTTCGTAATGGAGGTTTTGTTTGCCAGAAGGGATGATTTTGCGCGCTGCAAATCTGAGGTTCTTTCTATTCCCTGCTTGTCAACGGCCGGTGTGAATGACTCAAGGGCTGTATCCAGAAACTGCTGAAAAGGCACCGGGTCAGCTTCTTTCATTATTCTGACCGGAATCCTGCTTTGTATTTCATTTAGCTTTGCTGCAAATATTTCTCGCACACTATAAGGCATGTACTCACCCCTAAGCAATATTATATCAGAGGTGAAATGAATAGAAAAGGTCTAAAGCATCATTCTAAGATATATTGGTTTTTGCCTTTTTTATAAATTTTGAGCAGGCTTTTTTCAATCCCCCGTCGAACTGCCGGTGGGTAAGCAGCTGGCAAAGCCCTATGGTAGAATCTCCATCGGGGTTATATGCTTCCACCAGGAAGTATTCACACTCAATGCATTTGGTAACCTCGCTTTTAACAGCCTTTGGCTCGGGCATGAACCTGTGCCTCATGCATGCATAGTCAGGTGAGACAGCCCCGTTTATGCGGCAGAGAATATCGCTGTTAATTGATATGCTTGTACCATTTATGCAGTTACTGCAGGAACGCTTCTGTTTCATTTTATCCTCCCTGATAAAGTGTGCAAGGATATTATAGCACTTATAATCATTCTATGGAATAATATGGGAAATAATATGTTGTTGAAAAAAATCAAAGGTATTGTATAATCTATATTAACTATTGCATTAAATATAAATAAAAGCTTTGGAGGAGCTATGAAAAAGCCAACTATTCTCAGAATCAGATACATTCCTGCTGAAACAGTTGACATATCCAGCGATAATCTGCTTTTTAGGGATGAAAGCCTTTTGGTGACAAGCTGGAAGGCTATAAAGCCCAGGTCGGATTTTTCAAAAGGTATTTCATATACATTTTTGAAGGACGGTATTAAAATAAGCAGATTTTATGATGAAAAGGGGAGCTTCCTCTATTGGTACTGCGATATAATAGAGGTTGAGCATGATGAGCAAAGCGATACTTATACGCTTAAGGATTTACTGGTTGACGTCAAGCTGATGCCTGATGGTAGCATGAAGGTACTGGATGCAGATGAACTGGCGGATGCTCTTGAAGCCGGTCTGATTACCAGCTCACAGGCCTGCTCCTCATTAAGAAAGCTTGACCATTTGCTTAAATCTATTTATTCAGGAAGCTTTCCTCCTGATGTATGCAGGCAGGAGAAAGATTTTTTTAATGTTTGAACATTAATATCTATATTTCATATTGAATTAAAGAGGATGCTGTGACAGTGAACGGATTGATTGATTTACATACACACAGTACAATATCAGATGGGAGCATGACTCCTTCTGAACTGGTAAGGCATGCAAAGTCGGCGGGGCTTGTGGCTCTTGCCCTTACAGACCATGATTCGGTGGACGGAGTTGAAGAAGCTCTTGCTGAAGGAAAACGCATTGGGATTGAAGTAATACCTGGGTTGGAGATAAGCGTAGATTTCAAGCCGGAAATGCATATCCTTGGATATTTCCCGGAACAAGCTTATAAACGTATAGAAACAGTGCTTGACCTGTTGAGAGAAAGCAGGCAGCTCCGAAATCCAAGGATAATTGATAAACTTAATGAAATGGGCTTTGACATAACCATGAAGGAGGTTGAAGCCGAAGCAGGCAAGGGTATAGTGGGACGCCCTCATATCGCCAAGGTATTGCTCGCCAAGGGCTATGTGTCCAGTGTTGAAGATGCTTTTGACAGACTGCTTGGATGCGGAAAGCCTGCTTATTTTAAAAAAGAGAGGCTGACTCCGGAAGAAGGCATAAAGGAAATACTAAAAGCTGGTGGAGTACCAGTACTGGCTCATCCCATATATCTCGGCCACAGTCTTGAAGCATTGGACAAACTTCTCGGTGAATTGGCGCAGGTTGGACTTAAAGGCATTGAAGCTATTTATGTTGACAATACGAAGGAGGAAACCGGAAATCTCTTAAGACTTGCCATAAAGCACAAGCTCCTTGTTACCGGAGGAAGCGACTTCCATGGGAGCTATAAGCCGGATATTGAAATAGGCAAAGGCCGGGGGAATCTGGAAGTAACTTATGATCTTCTTAAAAAGATTAAAGATTATATGTAAAATAGAAAACCAAAATATGCTGACTGAAAATTGCAAATTCTGCTGCTTGACTTTTCATCATAAAGTAGTATAATATTACTTTGTTGCAATAAAAATCATTAGTAACACCCTTTCTACGGAAGGGTTATTTTTGTCTGAATATGCTGCAACTACTACACCGGGCGGTAATATAATGAGTAAGGAAGGAATTAAGGTAGTATCACAAAACAAAAAAGCAAGGCATGATTACTTCATTGAGCAGACTCTGGAAGCGGGGATAGTGCTTTCGGGTACCGAAGTCAAGTCCGTAAGGCAGGGCAAGGTAAACCTCAAGGACAGCTATGCTGCGATAGAACATGGCGAGGTTATTCTGTACGGGATGCATATAAGCCCTTACGAGCAGGGAAGCATATTCAACAAAGATCCTTTGAGGGATAGAAAGCTTCTGCTCCACAGATACGAAATAAACAGGCTTGTGGGTCTGGTTCAGCAGAAGGGGCTTACCCTTGTACCGCTGCAGGTATATCTCAAGCGCGGCAAGGTGAAAATAGAGCTTGGTGTAGGAAAAGGCAAGAAGCTTTACGACAAGCGTGACGACATTGCTGAGCGCGACGCAAAACGCGAAATAGACAGAAAATTGAAAGAAAGCTACCGGTAAATTTTTTTGGATCAGAAAACAGCAATGTATTGGTTGGTTATACCTGATCTCTGATTTCTGTTTTCTGACCTCTGATTTACATGGGGGCGTATTGGTTTCGACGGGATCGTTGAGACTTGGATAGCGGGTAGAGGATTCTCGTGGGCCTCTTAAAAAACGAGAAACTAAAATTAAACGCTGAAGAAAATACTTTAGCTTTCGCGGCTTAATGCCGTGAACGTTCGGCCCAGGTTGCTGCACCTGGGGGCCCGGGCGTCGACAAGTCAGCCCTTTTGAGTAGGAAGGTCAAACTCTAGAACTGGTTTGGCCTTAGCCTTGACCCGAACCGGAACTAAAAGGCTACTGAAGTGCACAGCCTGCCATTGGGCGTTGCATGGAGGGAATGGAAAAATGATGGCTGCACCCGGAGAAGTTCTTGTGGATATGGTTTCGGACAGGGGTTCGACTCCCCTCGCCTCCACCAAATAATCCACGTCCAATGTGGAGACATCAAAAGCAGGATTACCAAAGGTATCCTGCTTTTTGTCGTCTAAAGACAAAGCAGTATTATTCAGGATGATTTCTGCAAACAGAAGGTCGTAATGGAAAAGGAGTGACAAAGAACCGTCCCCTGTCACACAGAATTTTTACTAAAACTTAACATTATAGCAAACCGCATTTAAATAATGTAATATAAAATCGCTTATCGTCACATAGCTTTTGCCATATATATTTTTATCTGATATGGGCGGAAAATCAGCAGGCTGTGTTTTTAGATTACAGAGAGGGGGATTATTTTGAAAGAGGTTAAAATCAAAAGGAATTTATCAATATTTATTGTTGTATTGATGATAATGAACTTGTTTATGGTTTCCCTGCCGGGATATGCCGGCAGTCCGGTTTCCATTGCAGAATGGAATTTCACTTCAGCACCGGCAAGTGCATCAATACTCGCTACAGGAGGGGCACAGAGCTCAGGAGCTTCTCTGACAAACAAAATGGGCAATACTCCAAGTTATACTTCATCCAACAGCACAATATACACGAACGGCTGGGATAATGGCGCTAATTCCAAATACTGGGAGTTTTCCGTATCCACTACAGGCTACTCCGGTATTGCCTTTAGTGCCAAGGCTTATTCAACAAGCACAGGTCCAAGGGATTTTGAAATAAGGTACAGCACGGATGGAGCAATATGGACCAGTGTTGCAGGCAGTGCTCGTCAGCTGACTTCTGCGCTGCCTGGAGCGCCTACATGGGATGCAGTAGCCCTTCCCTCTGCTTCGGATAACCAGTCTGATCTTAAAATAAGGCTCATTATGACTTCCAATACCTCCCAAAACGGTGGGACAGTTGCCAGCACAGGCAACAGCAGACTTGCAGCTATAAGCATCACAGGGATGGCTATGGGCGGAGGGTCAGCAGGCCCTGATATAACCCATACGCCTGTCACTGCAGGAATAACCAATTCCGATATACTCATCCCGGCACAAATAACAAGCACAAGCACCGTTACCGCTGCTGTTTATTACGGAAGCGGCGCGGACGGAAATACTTTTTCTAATTTTGTCCCTATGAGCAACACCACAGGCAGCAGCTTTGAAGCTGTTATCGCCAACCCTCCGGCAGGAGATCTGTACTATTACATAAAAGCAACAAACGCCGAGGGACAAACGGCTACATATCCTTCTGACATAACCTCAAGCTGCAGGATTACAGTAAAAAATCCGATAAGCATTGCAACAGCGAGGACTTATCCGGTCGACACCGTGGTAACTGTAGCAGGAATCGTGACCTACATAGATGGCAGCAACTACTATATACAGGATAGCACAGCTGCAATTGACTTATATAAAAGCGGATTGTCACTTATGGTAGGTGATCATGTCAGTGTCACAGGTAAAATCGCTAAATATAATGAGCTTTTGGAAGTCGTACCGGTAAACGCTAGCGATGTGGCAGTTTTAAGCAAAGGCAATCCGCTGCCGCCTGCAAGACTGATAACACTTCCTGAGATTAATTCTGATGTTGAAAGCCAGCTGGTCAAACTCAAGAATTTGACTCTGGGGCCAATCAACACAGGAGGCAATACACCTGTATCAGATTCATTAAGCAATACAATCAATATTTACAAAATACCGTCCCTTACTGGCATTAGTGAAGGTGATACCGTTGATATAACAGCTATCGTATCGCGCTATAATGCTTTCCAGCTGAGGGTACGGTCGGCTGCCGATGTGGTTTTAACAGACCTGGGGCCTGACACCGAGCCTCCGGTCATTACCCATACGGCAATCACCTCGGGAAATACTGATGTTGATATTGTGGTAACGGCTTCCATTACTGACAACAGGAAATCTGTTTATCAGAAAGTCTATTACAGAACCACCGGACAAACCGGCTATACAGCAATATCAATGACAAAACTCACAGGCAGTACTTATACGGCTACTGTTCCTAAAAGTGCTCTGAGTACAGCTGGCCTTCAATACTATATTGAAACCAGCGACGGGACGAACATAGTTACCTTGCCTGCAAATAAAGAGGTACCGTACAGCGTGGCAATATCTGCCGCCGACATAACAGGTCCTGTGGTTGCAAACATTACACCTGCAAACGGTTCCTCCACCGAAAGCAACCTAAGGCCTTCCATAAGCGCAAGCTACAGCGACCCTTCAGGCATAAACACAGGCAGCGTAAAATTATTTCTAGACGGAACTGATGTAACAGCTGCTGCCACCGTTACGGCAGGCGGCATTACCTGCATTCCCTCTTCAGACCTTTCAAGGACAAGCCACCTGGTGGAATTGAGAGTGTCTGACACTGCAGGCAACCAGACTGTAAGCACTTGGTCATTCAGTTCAGGAACACAGACCTATGAAAAGGACGGAGATACAGGTACGGCGGCAAAATGGGAACTGAGTTCAGGTGGCAGCTTCACGCAGCCTATTTCAGCTACGGGCGGAGACTACTCATCCATGTCTGGCCTAAGCTGCTGGTTTGGAACAAGCAATCCTGCATTAAATTTCGCTTCTGGCGGTGCTAACTGCACCGGATGGGATAATGGCGCCAACACAAAATACTGGAGGATACAGACCTCAACAAAGGGAATGTCTGATTTAAGCCTTTTCTGGCGCATGCGCTCATCCAGCACTGGACCAAAGAATTTTAAAGTGCAATACAGCTTGGACAGCACCACGTGGACGGATGTACCGAACTCATCCATTGCGGTTCCAAATGCAGGAAGTATCACAGCAGATACTAATTTGTTCTCTGCAAGCTTGCCAAATGGAGCTGAGAATAAGGAAACCCTATACATAAGGTGGATTATGACCTCCAATGATTCTGCTGGAGGCGCTACCGTAGGTTCTGGAGGTACACACCAGATAAACAATATCATTTTAAACGGTGCATACCTTGTGGGAGACAACCAGGTGCGTGCAGTGACTGCCAGCGTAACGGGCGGCGGGATCCCGCTGCAATCCGCAGTAACTTTTTCCAGCGCTACTTCCGGAGCGTTAATAAAATACAGCACCGATGGGGGTAATACATATACAACTGCAGAAAATGGTCAGGTTATAATGAATACGCTCCCTGCAACGCTGAATGTAAAGGCAGTAAAATCCGGTATGTATGACAGCCGGGTCAAAACCTTCACATTTACTCAGGCCAAAATCAGCCCTGTAGCTTCTTCCCATACAGCAGGGGCCATTCCCTCAAACTCAGTTATAACGCTGACCGCTGCACCGGCTGATGCCACCATTAAATATATACTTGCAAAAAAAGCAGGAACACCTAATGAGACAGTAATGCCTGAAGCAACTTATACATCTCCGATTGCTCTGTCGGAGGAAATGTTCCCAGTGAGAATTACAGCCTGTGCCTCAAAGCAGAATTATATAAGCAGCGACTCAGTGACCTTTAATTACACAGCACAAAAGGCTACGGGAGGAGAGAGAAACTACTTCGGGCAGATTCACTCCCATACAACCAACTCGGACGGAGCAGGAACACTGGAGGAAGCTTTTGCGTGGGCCCGTGACAATGCAAAGCTTGACTTCTTCGCCGTAACAGACCACAGTAACTCCTTTGACACAGCACCTGCGGGAGACAAAGCCGGAACCTACAATTTGGGCGCTTATAACAGCGGCAATGCAAGGTGGCAGGCTGGAAAGAATGCTGCTGCCTCTGCCGCCGTACCCGGAAAGTTTGTAAGCTTTTATGGCTTTGAGATGACATGGTCAGGCGGTCCCGGTCATATAAACACCTTTGCTACTGAGGGCTTTGTAAGCAGAAACAATACGGAACTTAATAACAAGACAAACGATGCAGGTCTTAAGGCATACTACAATTTATTGAAGCTTCACCCCGAATCCATATCGCAGTTTAACCATCCGGGTACAACTTTCGGAAATTTCAGCGGGTTTGCATATTATGACCCCATCGTTGATGAACGAATCACTCTTATTGAAGTTGGAAACGGTGAAGGTGCAATAGGAAGCGGAGGCTATTTCCCGTCATACGAGCAGTATGACATGGCCCTGGACAAAGGCTGGCACCTGGCTCCCACCAACAATCAGGACAACCATAAGGCTAAGTGGGGTAATGCCAACACAGCCCGTACCGTTGTGTACACCAATGATTTCACAACAGAGGGGATATATCAGGCTTTGAAAGAAATGCGTGTTTATGCTACAGAAGATGCCAACCTTGATATTATATACACCTTAAACGGAGAAAAACTGGGAACTATAATAAACACTGTACCAACAAGTGCTGCCTTCAGGGTAGACGCCAGAAACATGTCTGGCAGCAACAAGGTCAAGTCTATTTCCATAATAACCAACGGTGGTGTTGAGGCTTATAAGCAAACCTTCAACACAAAAGATGCAACACTTGATTATGTTATGCCATCTCCAAAGGCGGGGTACTATTATATTAAAGTAGTTCAGCAGGACGGACGAATAGCGGTAACTGCTCCGGTTTGGCTTGGTAAAGGTGACTCGGTTGGCATAAGCGAGGTTACCGCCAGCACAAGCACACCTGTCACCACAGAACCAATGACAATAACCACAGAGATATTCAACAATGAAACACAGGCTGTGACACTAAACTCAATCAAGTATGAGATAAAAGGCGGTGCGGTCATTGAAGACAAAGCGCTCAATACCTCGATTGCAGCGTCATCCGGTTTAAAGGACATACAAAGCTTTACACCTGCTCAAGCTCAAAAAACAACCATACTTGTGACAGCTAAAATTACGGTTAACGGTACGGTTAAAACCTTTACTAGAGAGATTGACCTGAATGTTAAAGATATAAATAAGCTCAAATTCATTGCCATAGATGCCTCACACCTCAATGAATATGTGGCAGGAAACTACAAGGACAGCATGGGCAATTTCAGCACAATTGCAATGCAATACGGACTTCGTACCGTTATTGTCAGAACATCAGAGGAGTTCATTGCGGCTGCTGCTGACCCCAAGTACCAGATGTTTATTATTACCGCTCCCACAAGAAGGCTGGACCCGGCTACGGGAATTACCCACAAGAGTTACAGCCAGGCTGAACTGGATGCCATTGCAGCCTTTGCAAGGCAGGGAAAAACAGTGGTTATAACAGGTTGGGGAGATTATTACGAATCATATAGTTATGTTACAAAAGACCAGGAGCATCATATGGCAGCACAGCAGAACAAGCTGTTGCAAGCTATAGGCTCATCACTGAGGCTTTCAGACGACGAGGCAAAAGACGATTCCAAAAATGGAGGACAGCCTCACAGACTTTATCTTGACGATTATAACGGCAAGGTCAGCCCGCTGCTGGAGGGGATTATTGAAGGACAGGTATTCAGCCACTACGGAGGATGTACTGTATATGCGGTAAATTCCGACGGTACTCCGGCTATAGCTCTGCCTGGCAGTGTTATCCCCGTTATTAGCGGGCATAGCACGACCTATTCAAGCGATGACGATAAGGACGGCTTTGGTTTTGCCGATAAGACCGCCAAGCCACCTAGGTACGGAAACAGCCCTGATGCAGGCAAAGGTGCGGGCAAGGTGCTGCTCACAGCGTCAGAAACAGTATCTTATGGTAATGGAATTACCGCAAAAGTCATACTTTCCGGCGGAGCATTCATGAGCAACTTTGAAATCAAAAACACAGCACCAGACAACCCTGCCGATGCTTACAGCAATGAAAATATCGTCCGCAACCTGCTGGCAAGCATAGAAAATGTAAGCATAACACCGATTGCAGATATAAAGGCAGCGCAAGGTTCAGAGTTTACAATTGAAGGTATTGCTTCTGTCGGGGTATATGACGGCTCTAGCAATAACAACACAGGTTTCTTTGATTCAATATATGTGCAGGATGCTACAGGTGGTATTAACCTGTTCCCGGTTTCCAGCGGAGTAAAAGCAGGACAGAAAATCAGAGTAACAGGAGTTGTAAGCTCCTACCAGGGTGAGACGCAGCTTTGTGTAAGAAGCATCAGAGTACTGGATCAAAGCATTACTCCAATAGCACCTAAAGTGGTTTCCACAAAGAATGCAACTGATGCTGCCAATACAGGAACACTCATCAAAACGACCGGTGTTGTAAAGCGTGTCGTGACAGAACCAAACGGAACTGTAAACGAGATTACAATAGACGATGGCTCAGGACCTGTTATTGTTTATATCAATGCATACATTACACCTTCAAAGAGCCTTTCACATGTAACTGCAGGTGCTACCATTTCGGTAACGGGACTTGGGTCCATAGGCGAAAACTTTACATCAACAACGCAGTTCCTGCCTCGCATACGTGTCAGAGACAGAGGAGAGATTGTGCTTGTGGAAAAGCCCGTAACTCAAGACAGCAATGACACGAAAGGCAGCGATAATACCAAAACCACAGGTATTTCTCCTGTTGCCAATCCAGGCACAAAGGAATTAACACCCCAATTGGGTGCGGATGGTGTTGCAAGGGCTGCGGTTCCTGCGGAAGATGTGAATGCACTTGTGCAGCAGGCTGTTGCTTCTGCTGCTGCAATAAAAATCAATGCTCCAGCCCCCAAAGGTGCAAAGTCGGTTGTCGTGTCTCTTCCATCTACTGCGTTTATAGAGGCTGCAAAAACCAACAGCACCAGAGTTACTATTGACACCGGGTTTGCTGCCATAACCTTTGATAAGCAGGCTGTGGCTTCCATCAGCCAGGCAGGAAATAAAGGCGAGGTTAACCTTTTTGTTACCGCTTTGAAGCCGGAAACGCTTGAGCAAGAGGTCAAGAAAATTGTTGGAGACCGTCCCGTCTTTGAACTTAGCGTTAATAATGAAGGCAATAAAGTAAGCAGCTTTAATGGAGGAAAAGCATTTGTAAGTATTCCTTACAACCTTAAAGCGGGAGAAGATCCTGACTCAATAGTGTTGCTGCACATTTCAAATACAGGTAAAACAGAGTCTGTACGCAGCTTGTACAATAAAAACACAAAGTGTATAGAGGCTGTATTAAGCCATTTCTCGGTATATGCAGTAGCTTACAACAAAGCCACCTTTAATGATGTACAGCCTGATGCGTGGTATTCAAAAGCTGTCGGTTTCATTGCTTCCAGAGGAATATCCACAGGCACTGGCAATGGAAACTTCAGTCCTTCGCAAAGGCTTACACGCGAGCAATTCCTTGTTATGCTCATGAAGGCATACTGTATTGCTCCTGACGCTATAGCACAAAACAGCTTTGACGATGTTGGCAACAACTATGCATCTGCTTATATCTCTGCAGCTAAGCGCCTGAGTATTTCCAGTGGTGTCGGCGGCAACAAATTCGCTCCTCAAAAGGAGATATCACGCCAGGAAATGTTTGTTATGCTGTACAATGCTTTGAAGGCCATAAATGAGGTGCCAACCGTAAAAGCCGGCCTTTCGGTTAAAGTCTATAACGACCTGACTGATGTTGCACCCTGGGCGCTTCCAGCCATGACCCTTATGGTAGAGTCGGGCTTATCATCAGGCACAGGCAGCAACAAGCTAAGCCCCATGGCTATTTCTGACCGTGCTACCGCAGCGCAGATTATTTATAATATATTAAAATAAACTATTAAACAAGAGCATTAAATAACCAACAAGAGCGAGTAAATTTTTCTCGCTCTTGTGCTATAATAAGTTTTTACAATAGTTTTGATTCTACTGCAAAAACAGCTTTTCTTGAAGCAAGATGCATAAATCACTCACCGAAGTTGCAGTAATTCCGATGCCAAAATGCCACGGATGGCATTTTGAGCATCACGTGACAGGATGTCACATTGATGCGGGTGAGGA